>JBBRGP010000116.1:0-7785 GCA_038224105.1 Desulfobulbales bacterium
CTCGAGACGGCGGAGCAGCTGCCGTTCTTTTCTTCCGTCAAGGATCTTGAAAAGGAGATCGGCAAACTGGAGGAAGAGATGCGCCGGGCCGCCAAGGAACTGGCTTTTGAGAAGGCGGCGGAACTGCGGGATCGCATTAAGAAAATACGTCTTATGGAGATTGAGATCGGATGACCGATGGGGTGTTGAACAGTCTGCTGCTGCGGGTGGTTCCGGTCACCCTGGCCTGGCTGATGCGGCTGTGGTTTTTTACCTGTAAGGTCCGGGTGCATGATCCGGAAAACTTTTTCGAGCAGCTGAAGACCGGGCGGCCGCTTATCGCTTCGTTCTGGCACTATTCGATCATCTATATCTTTTATTTCCTGCGGGTATATCCGGCGACGGTGATGGTCAGCACCAGCCGGGACGGGGAATATATCGCCCGGCTGGCGAAGGAATTCAACTTTTCCGTGGTCCGCGGTTCGAGGAACAACAAAGGAGCTGAAGCCCTGAAGCAGCTGTTGCGGGTGGTCCGCGGCGGGGACAATGGCGCCATCGTCGCCGACGGCTCCCAGGGGCCGCCGCGGGTCGCCCAGCCGGGCGCGATTCTACTCGCGTCCAGGACCGGTGCTCCGGTGCTGCCGATGGTCTGGTCGGCATCCCGGTATTATGTCGTACCTTCCTGGGACCAGACGGTTATCCCCAAGCCGTTTTCCTGCGTCGATTACTATTTTGGGGAACCGATTTTCGTTCCGGCGGGGTTGAAGGCCGACGGAATCGAGGCGTACCGCCTGCTTCTCGAACAGCGGTTGAACGGGCTTTACGCCAGTGCCTGGGGGCAATATAATGGAGTCGGGCATTGAAACCGAGCGGGAGAAGCCGTCTCCGGTGATTTGGCGGCTGGGCGGGCGTTGGCCGATGGATTTTTTGAGGTAAAAAGGAAGAGAGGGGGCAATGGTCAAAAGAGGGGTGGTGATCGCCGGCCTGGCCGGGGGATCGGGAAAGAGCGTCGTCGCCGTCGGCGTCATCGCCGCTTTGGTGCGTCGTGGTCTCAAGGTCATACCCTTCAAAAAGGGGCCCGACTATATCGATGCCGGCTGGCTGCAGCTGGCCGCCGGGAGTAAATGCTATAATCTTGATCCCTATCTGATGTCAAATGCTGCGATTACCGATTCCTTCCTCCGTCGTTCCCGGGCGGCCGATACGGTTATCGTCGAAGGGAACCGGGGCCTGTTCGACGGGGTCAGCGTCGATGGCGGATATTCGACCGCCGATTTGGCGATCACCCTCGAACTACCGGTGGTACTGGTGGTCAATTGCACCAAAACCACCCGCACCGTTGCCGCGATGGTCCTCGGCTGTCAAAAATTCGACGAACGGCTGGACATCAGAGGGGTCGTCCTCAATCAGATCGCGACCGAGCGCCAGCGTCTGCTGATCACCGAGGCGGTGGAGAAATATACGGAGATACCGGTGCTCGGGGTAGTGCCGCGGCTGAAAAGGGATATCTTTCCGATGCGTCATCTGGGGATGATACCCCACCAGGAATATGGGGACAGCCAGGATGCCCTCGCCTACCTTGCCGAACTGATTGCCGCCAATGTCGATATTCCCCGGCTCCTGGAGCTGATGGCGCCGTTGCCCGACGCTCTCCGGACCGACGCTGAGCCGTCTCCGCCCGCGCCGCCGCTGGTGAAAATCGGGGTTCTCCAGGATGCCGCCTTCCAGTTTTATTATTCAGAAAACCTCGAGGCTCTGGAAAGGGCCGGGGCGGAACTGATCTTTATTAATGCCATGCGCGATTCCGGTCTTCCCACGCTCGACGGTCTCTATATCGGCGGCGGTTTTCCGGAGACCGGCGCCCGGGAACTGGCGGCCAACACCCCGTTTCGCCTGGCCATAAAAAAGGCAGCGGATGATGGTCTGCCGATCTATGCCGAATGCGGCGGGCTGATATATCTTGGCAGCTCAATTGTCCTCGACAGTCAGGAGTTTCCCCTGGCTGGGGTATTTCCCGTGCGCTTCGGCATGTCCGAGAAACCCCAGGCCCATGGCTATTCGGTTTTTCGGGTGGTCAAAGATAACGCCTTTTACCGGGTCGGGGAGGAGGTGAGAGGGCATGAATTTCGCTATTCGAAAATCCTCGACTGGCGGGGCACCGACGACCAGCTGGCACTGGACATGGTCAGAGGCACCGGGTTTATCCATGGTCAGGACGGCCTGGTCTATAAGAACGTCCTGGCCCTTTATACCCACGTCCATGCCGACGGCACCCCGCAGTGGGCGGGGAGATTCGTCGAGTGCTGCCGCCGGCCGCGGACCGTACGGTAGCGGGGTCTCCCCCCGACGGCGCCGGGGCGATCAGTTGGCGGTGGCGGTGCCGAGCACCTTCTGGCTGATTTCCCGCTGCAGTTCCGGGGCCGGGGCCGGCTCGACCCAGTGGATGAACGACTCGGTGACCCGCATGTAGCTGCCGTTGTCTTCTTTGCACTTGTCGCAGATACTGTCGGCATCGTCCCGGTACATGATGATTTTCGAGGCCGGTTCACCCTCCTTGGAGACCGCGGCCATCTTCCGGCACCCGCACTCCAGTCGCACCACCACCACACCTATGCCCTCCGGACTGCCCTCCAAAATACCTTCGATCATTGCCAGTTCCCGTTTTTCCACGAGGAGCGCCTTGTTTTTGGTCTTCTTTTTCATTAGGGTAAATTATAATAAATTTGATATGTTGAGCCGTTAATACCGGGTTTTTCAGGGGAACCGACTGAATTCCACTCGGGTATGAGAAAGGAGTGCACTATAGCTAAAAAAATACGCGGCGGTCAAGAGATATATGGCGCCGCTGAAGGCGAAAATCCTCGATGATTATCGCATATATCCACGTAAATACGGAGTTTATTCAGAAGTAGCGGGGTTTTGCTCGGTTCCGGAACACGCTCTGTTTTTGCTTGACAAAAATCCGGCCGTGAATTAATGCATATGACACGTAATTACAGGATAGGGACGGACTATTCGGACTGACGATTAAGTATAATGAATACTTATTTTTAAATCTCACTTTTGGAGGTGAACCATGTTTGAAGTAATAGTTGATAAAGACAAATGCATCGGTGACGAGGAATGTGTTGCAGCTTGCCCGGCTCAGGTTTTTGAGATGGTGGACGGTAAAGCCGAGCCCGTCGAGGCCGATGAATGCCTTGGTTGTGAGACCTGTGTTGAAGTGTGTCCAGAGGGCGCTATCACCGTAACTGAGATCTAATTACGGTTGTATTTCTCCGAAAAGAACAAGCCCATCTCCCGTATCAGGGGGGGATGGGCTTGTTCTTTTTCATCGGTGCGGAACAGCGATGGCGAATCGGATGTCCCGGTTTAAACCGGCGGTACGCAGGAGTACCCTGCTGCTTTCATCCGCCTGCCTGTGGACGATTATCGGTGGCCTGCTGTTGGCCAAAGGTGGTTATCGCTGGGCCCTTCTTGCCGACCGTCAGCCCTTCCTGATTGGTGCCGCGCTTTTTGTCGGCAGTCTTAAGTCTTTTTTTATACTCGACAAATCTGCAAGGCGTGGGATCAGCCGTATTCAAAAATTTGCCGATGGCACCTGCCTCGGGGCAGTATACTCAGGGAAAACCTGGTTATTGGTATTGTGCATGATGGGTTTGGGTGTTATCTTGCGAAATTCTTCTTTTCCCGTTGAACTGCTCTGTTTTCTCTATCTTACCATTGGTTGGGCACTGTTTTTTTCCAGCAGGCTCGCCTGGATAGCATGGCTGAAGCGCTAATTTTTCACCCCGCCGTTGCCGGAATGACCGAAAAATCCTTCAATCGCATCCGAGTAAGCGTCTCGGCATTGCGCTACAATTATACCGTCATGCAGCAGCTCACCGGGACCGAGGTGCCGGTTATGGCCATGGTCAAAGCGGATGGTTATGGCCACGGCATGGTTATGGCCGCCCGCGCCTTCGCCGGAGCCGGGTGTGCAACCTTCGGAGTCGCTGAACTGCGGGAGGCGGTGCTCCTCAGACAGGCTGGAATCGCCGGCGATATCTATGTCACCATCGGTTTTGCCGCCGAGGATGCCGACCTGCTTTTCCAATATCAGCTGATTCCGGTTATCTACAGTTATGAGGCGGCTCGCGTCCTGTCGGCAAGGGCGGTGGCATTGGGACAAGAGATCGAGGTCCATGTCAAAGTCGATTCGGGCATGAGCCGGCTGGGATTGTTACCTGACGAATTGGCAGTCTTTTTCGACGGCGTCGCGGCGCTGCCCGGCATGCGGATTGGTGGAGTGATGAGCCATTTTCCCGAGGCGGACATCGCCGGTGCACCAAGCACCGAGAGCGGGTATGCGACTTTTGCCGGGGTCATCCGGGAGGTGAAAAGCAGGTTCGGCGGCATCTGTCATATTGCCAATTCCGGAGCAGTGCTTAATTTTCCAGCCAGTTTCTGCGACATGGTTCGATGCGGGATTGCCCTGTATGGTTACCATCCGTGGGGACGGAGCGTGCCGGCCAAGAACAGGGGGGTAAAGCTCATTCCGGCCCTGGCTTTTTCCACCAAAATTCTCCAAGTCAAGACCCTGCCAGCCGGAACCGGGGTCAGTTACGGCCACACCTTTCGGGCCAGCCGGCCGACCACCCTGGCGGTGCTGCCGGTCGGCTATGAAGACGGATATTCCCGATCCTTTTCCAACCGCGGCCAGGTGCTGATCCACGGCCGGCGGGTGCCGGTGCGGGGCAGGGTCTGCATGAACATGTGTATGGTCGATGTCACCGGTATGGAAGGGGTCCGGGCCGGAGATGAGGCGGTGCTGCTCGGCCATCAGGGTAAAGAGGCGATCAGCGCCGAGGATCTGGCCGACTGGATGGCAAGCATCAGTTACGAGGTCCTCTGTCTCCTCGGAAACAATAACCAACGAGAATATATCGAGTAACAGCAATGATCCGTTCACGATTGAAGAATGTGCTAGATGACTGTTTTGACCGGGGGCTTGCCGAAGGGTTATGGAGCGCCGCCGCCGCCGGCAAATTTACCGTCGAACTCCCCAAACATGAGGGCATGGGCGATTTCTCCACCAATATGGCCCTGGTCCTGGCCGGCACTGAAAAGAAAAACCCCCGTGAACTTGCCAGAATCATCACCGACAAACTGGCCAGGGACAGCCAGCTCATCACCCGTCTCGACATCGCCGGCCCCGGCTTTATCAATATCTCCATCAATGCCGAGGTCTGGCGGCAGCTTATCCCGACGATTGTCGCGGCGGCTGAAAACTTTGGGAGAAGCACGGTCGGCGCGCATCGCAAGGTGATGGTCGAATTTGTCAGCGCCAATCCCACTGGCCCGCTCAGCATCGGCCACGGCCGCCAGGCGATTCTCGGGGATTCCATCGCCAGACTGCTGGAGGCGACCGGCCACGATGTCTTTCGCGAGTACTATTACAACGACGCCGGCCGGCAGATGCGAGTCCTCGGCGAATCGACGCGGGCCAGATACCTCGAATTGCTCGGGGAGAAAAGTGAATTTCCGGAAGATGGCTATCAGGGCGAGTACATCGTCGACATTGCCCGCTCCCTGGTCGCCGAACGCGGCGATTCCCTGAAGGATCATGAGGATGTGACACCGTTCAAGGAACAGGCCGAAAAACACATCTTCAAGGATATCTCGTCCACCCTTGAGCGGCTCGGCATCGTCTTCGACAATTATTTCAACGAACATTCACTTTATGAAGATGGCCACATCGATGATGTCGTGGCGCTTCTCCGGGCGAAAGGCTATGTCTATGAGAAGGATAATGCGGTGTGGTTCAAGACCACCGCCTTCGGCCATGAACAGGACCGGGTGATTATTAAAAGCTCCGGGGAACCGACCTACCGGCTGCCAGACATCGCCTATCACCGGGAAAAGTTCCGGAGAAATTTTGACTGGCTCATTGACATCTTCGGTTCGGACCATATCGCGACGGTTCCGGATGTCCTTGCCGGAGTCAGTGCCCTGGGCTATGATCCGGACAAGGTGACGGTCGTTCTGCACCAGTTTGTCACCCTTACCCGCGACGGCAAGCAGGTCAAGATGTCGACCCGCAAGGCCACCTTTGTCACCGTTGATGAACTGATTGATGAGGTGGGTATAGATCCCGTCCGGTTCTTCTTCATGATGCGCAAGGCCGACAGTCAGCTGGAGTTTGACCTTGCCCTGGCCACCAAAGAAAGCCAGGAGAATCCGGTCTACTACGTCCAGTACGGCTACGCACGGCTCTGCTCGATCCAGCGCCAGGCCGCGGAAAAAGGCATTCCCGACACCGATCCGGCGACCATCGATACCTCCCTGCTGGTGGAGCCGGAAGAATTGAAACTGCTCAAGACCCTGTCGACTTTCCCGGCGACGGTCGAGAGCTGCGCTCTGGAACTGGCTCCCCATAAGATCATTTTTTATCTCATGGAACTGGCCGGGCAACTGCACAGTTACTATAACAAACACAAAGTGATCACCGACAATATTCCGCTTAGCCGGGCTCGGCTCTTGCTGGTCAAGGCCTTGCAGGTGGTGTTGAAAAATGGTCTGAATATGGTTGGCCTCTCCGCCCCGGAAAAAATGTAACACGGTCGCCGACGATGGCAGCGGGACGAAAAAGCCAGGCAAAAAAACTGAGGTTCGAGCTGACCTGGAGCGCGGTGGCCGGGATCGCGGTGATCGTTTTCTGCCTCTTCCTGTGGATGTTCCTTATTTCCTCGATTCCCCGTCTGGAGGCAGCCATGGAGCGGCCACGACTCTCGCTAAACACGATCACAATCAAGCGGGCCACTCTGGCAGACAAGTTTCGGCTGACGGCTGAGGCGGGCTTCCAGGGCATCGAGCTGTGGGGCTACGAGGTCGACGACGCTGCGACTCCCGACCAGGTCCGGCAGCTGGCACACAGACACGGGCTCGTCGTCGAGGGCATCTGCCCGCAACCAGACCTGTACAGGTGGCACTGCTCCTGGGACCAGGAGCTCGAGGACTTGCTCCACCAGCGCTGCGCGCTCTATGGTGAGATGGGGGCGCGCTACTTGGTCATGCCGGTGATGAGTGAGGAGGGCACCGAGCAAGAGCTCGCCGATAACCTCGCCCGCGCCGCCGCGATCGGCACTCAGTATGCGCTCACCATGGCCCTCGAGCCCATCGGCCACGTCGCCAAACTCGCCAGTTTCGCCAGAGCCTTCTCTATTCTCGACCAGGTTGGCCCGGCCGGCACTGGCATCGTGCTCGACCTCTTCCACTTCTTCCGCGGGCGCAATGCTCTGCCGACGCTGGCGCGGCGTGACCCCAAGCGGATTGCCGCCGTGCACCTGGACGATGCCCTGGAGCTGCCGCTCGACGAGCTCGTCGGCTATCGTCATCGCGTCTACCCAGGCGAAGGCGTCTTCGACGTGGGCGCCTTCTGCGCGGCGGTTTCTGGCACTGGTTTTGGCGGGCCCTATGTGGTCGAATTGCTCAACGAGCAGTACTGGCAAGCCGACCCGCGGGCAGTCGCCCGCACCGCCTTCGCCACCGCCCGCCGGGCGCTGGCCGCTGCCGGCGTGCTGCCGTAGAAACTGGGCGTGAGCGCCCCACAGGAGGTTGAACATGGCCGCGGCTAGACAAGTGCGCCTTGGTCTGATTGGCGCCGGCTTCATCAGCGACTATCATCTGGCGGGCCTGGCTGCCACGGGTGAGGCCGAGTTCGTCGTCATCTCTAGCGGCACCCTGGCCAAAGCGGCTCGCCAGGCGAGCAAGTACGGCATCGCCCACGCTACGGCCGACTGGCGCGAGGTGCTGCGTCGCGACGAC
>JBBRGP010000117.1:0-7783 GCA_038224105.1 Desulfobulbales bacterium
GATGGAGAGTTCGAAGGCCTTGAGAATAAAACTGCCGACACCTCCTTTCAATACCGAGGGGATACCGGCCATATTGTCGGCGGCGACACGGCCTTCCTTGTTGGCCATACTGCCGAACGGCGCATTGAAACGTTTGCCGGAGACGAGGTGGGTGATATCGATGCAGTCGCCGGCTGCATAGATATGTCGATCGGAGGTCTGCATCCGCTCATTGACGACTATGCCTCCCGTCTGCGAAACCAGCAGACCGGCATCCCGGGCCAGTTCCGACCGGGGTCTGACCCCGGTCGCCATGATCACCAGATCGGCATCGAGGGTCCTCTTGCCGGTGCGAACGGCGACTGCCTTGCCGGCGTCGTCAACGACAATCTCCTCCGCCGCCTCTCCCAGATACACCGCGACATTGTGATCGCGCAGATGTTTTTCCAAGACGGTTGCCAACGGCCAGTCGATGGTCCGCGGCAGCAGTTGCCTGGCGTATTCGATGATTGAGGTCTCGACCCCCCAGAGATCGGTGAGCGCCTCGGCCATTTCAATGCCGATGGCCCCGCCGCCGATCACCACGGCCTTGCCGACCTGTCCCTTTGCCACCCGGTCTTTAATGGCTATGGCCTTGTGGAGATCGTTGACGGTGAATACGCCGTCGGCGATGCTGCCCGGTATCGCCAAGATTACCGGCTGGCTGCCGGTGGCGAGCATCAGGGTGTCATAGGCGATGTCGCCCTTTGCTCCGGTTTTCAGGTCGAGTATCTCAACCTTTTTGTTTTTTCTGTCTATGGCGGTGGCCCGGGTCGAAGTCAAGGTCTTGACTCCTTTGGCCTTGGCAAAGAATGATTCGTCCCGGAGCATGTGAAAACTCGTGGAGCGCAGCGCCTTCTCATCGGCGACGTCACCCGAGACGTAATAAGGAATCCCGCAGCCGCCATACGAGATCAGGCTATCCTGATCAATGACTGTCACCTCGGCATCCGGCTGAAGACGCATCAGGCGACACGCCGCTTTGGGTCCGGCCGCCACTCCCCCGATAATCACAATTTTTTTACCCATTTCATCCACCTCCTTATTGACTTGTTATATTAACAGTAAGTTACCGGAAAAGCCCCGGCCATGCAAGGTAAGACCCATCCTCGCCTTCTTCAGGACCGACAGACGCATTTCACCGTGCGGCTGGCGGGAGGATGATGGTAAAGGCGGTCCCATGGCCTTCTTCACTCTCCACGGTGATGTCCGCGCCGTGATTATCGAGGATATTTTTGGTGATCGCCAGACCTAGCCCGGTGCCCTTATGTTTATCTGAGAAGAAAGGTTGAAAAATCTGGTCGAGTTTTTCGGTGGCAATCCCTACCCCGTTGTCCCTGATGGTCAGCGCGGCCATCCCGCCGTCAGTCGTGCGGGTACTCACCTGCAACATCCCGTTTTCATTCATGGCCTGGATACCATTCATGAAAATATTGAGCAGGGCGCGGTAAAAAAGCTCCCTATCAAGCAAGGTTTCCGGGAGGTCGGGCGCCAGATCTGTCACCAATTCGATGCGTTGCCGTTTCAACTCAGCCGAGAGAAACTCAAGCACCTTTTTGACCACCTCGTTGATGTTTCCCTGTTCGAACTTGGTTTTCGGGGGCCTGGCAAAATCGAGGAATTCGACGACAATGTTGTTCAACCGGACCGTCTCGTCGACGACGATCCTGGCCAGATGTTCGCTGCCCGGCGCCAGCTTGCTGATCCGCTTCTCGAGGATCTCGGCAGTGCTTCGGACAATGCCGAGAGGGCTCTTTATCTCATGGCTGACGGTGGCCACCATCGTCCCGAGATGGGCAAGCCTCTCTGCCTGATTGAGCTTTTCTTCCAGCCTGAGCCGTTCAACCGCCCGCCGCTCGATGATTGCCCCGGCCCGCGATACGATGAACCGCAGAACGAGAAAGAGAATGGCCATGACGATACTGGAAACCACGATTATCCGGCCCTGCAGACGAATAATATTGGCGTAGTTCTGGGTCAGATCCTTCTCGATCTCGATGACTCCCATGATCAGTTCCCCGCCCTCCCCGTCCTTGCGCACCTGGCGAAAGGGGATGAAGGTCTTCAGCTCGCAGCTCACCTCGGTGGTGATATGGATAAGGCTGAGCACCGAACCGCTATAGGTCAACCGGGAATTCGGCACCCCCTTCAGGGCCTTATAGTACTCCGAGGCGCCCTGGTCGGTCTTGCCGACCAGCTCGGGCAGCGTCGAATACGAGATGATATTCTTGCTCGAGTCATAAATGGTCACGGCATCGATTTTCAATCCCTGCGTCACCCCTTTGATGATGTTGTCGAGCATTTCAAACTGCTCGGGGTTGCGCAGGGCGATGCCACCGTACCGGATAACGGCGGGAAGGACGAAGCGGCGGAAGACCTGCTGGTTGATGTTTTCCGCAAGCAGATGGGAATATTCCTCGTTCTGCTCCAGCATGACTTTGCGGGCGTTATCGGATATCAGCCAGGAGAGGAGGAGGGTGAAGACAAGAATGACGACCAAGCTGGAAAAGGAGAAATATTCGACCAGTTTGAACGGTTCGAGGCCGGCTTCGACCTCCTGCTTCTGGACCGAATCGAGGTCGGGAACATCCTTTTCCCCTTTTGCCATGAGATGCTCATTCGGATGTGAAGGGGCCGGCAATATTGTCGATTCAATTACCGGCACCGTTTTCGCGGGCGGTGCCGGTAACTGGCTGCAATCGCCATCCGATGCCCCGGATCGCCACAATCAATTGGCGTTTTTACGAAGATAGGTGGGAGTTTCGAGATAATCATCATTCCAGTTGAGAGCACTGCCGGCCTTCCCTTCCGGGGGATTGGACGACCCCAGATTATCAAAGGATTCAAAATTTGATCCGGGCAGGCGGGACACCCGCGGATGGCGGTTTGGGGGAGCCGGCGCCCCCTTGATCAGGGTCTCGGTTTCTTTCTGTGGAGCCAGCTTGCTTTTTCGAGTGTCCACCGGGGTGATGGTATCCTTCTTGTCCATCATTGCCCCGACGCCGGTGGCTATAACGGTGACATGCAACTCATCGCCCAGGGCGTCGTCGTAGAGGGCGCCGATAACCACTTTCGCATCGTCGTCCGCTTTTTCCTGAATCATCGCCGAGGCTTCCATGAATTCGGCCATGGTAAAGGTCTCCTGGGACGCCGAGATATTGATCAACAGACCACGGGCGCCATCGATTCCGAAATCTTCCAGGAGCTGATTGTCGATCGCCCTTCGCGCCGCCTCAACGGCACGATTTTCGCCGGACGCAGAGCCCGATCCCATGACCGCCGGCCCTACCTCCCGCATGACGGTACGCAGATCGGCGAAATCGGCGTTGATCAGACCCGGGACGTTGATCAGGTCGGTTATACCCTTTACCGCCTGCAGTAAAACGTTGTCGGCCATGGCCAGCATGTCCGACAATTTACTGTTCTTCTGCATGATCGACAGCAGCCGGTCGTTGGGAACGGTGATGATGGTATCGGCGAATCTCTGGAGTTCCTGCCATCCTTCATCGGCGTTGCGGGTACGCAGCTTTCCTTCAAAGCTGAAGGGTTTCGTGACCACCGCCACGGTCAGCGCCCCCATTTCCCGACTGGCTTTAGCCACGATCGGGGCCGCCCCAGTGCCGGTCCCCCCGCCCAATCCGGCGGTGACGAAGACCATGTCGCTGCCTTTCAGGGCATCGCGGATCTCCTCGAGGGATTCCATGGCCGCCATATTGCCGGTCTCCGGATCCGCCCCGGCTCCAAGGCCCTTGGTGATACCGGGGCCAAGCTGGATGCAGATATCGGCTTTTGATTGATTCAACGCCTGCTTGTCAGTATTGGCTGCTATAAACTCGACGCCCTGAAGTCTATGAGCTACCATCGTGTTGATAGCATTGCCACCGCCGCCACCGACCCCAATAACCTTCACGACTGCAACGCCTTCTGATTCTGCTATCCTGAAAGGCATGTTTACCCCCTGGTCAGTACTTTGACTCGCCCCTAACGATTTTATGATAAAATTAGAATATTATCAACATAGTATATAGCACTCTCTGCAAACAGCTCAAACAAAAATAACGTAACAATCACATGATTTTTTTGATCCAGCCCCTAACCCGGCCGATCATCGTGGTTTCCTGACTTCCCTGCTCGAATTGTTTTTTTCTGCCAAATAACACAAGTCCCGCGGCGGTGGTGCAACGAGGGTTATGGAGTTCCTCGACCATCCCGGTCAGACCATGCGGATAGCCGATGCGGACCGGCAGATCAAAAATCTGCTCCGCCAGTTCGACGACATTGGCAAGCAGGGCTGTGCCGCCGGTCAGGACGATGCCGCCGTTAATTTTATTTTTCTGCCCGGAAGCGATCAACTCCCGATCAAGCATTTCAAGAATCTCAATCACCCGCGCTTCAAGGATATCAACCAGCACCTTCTGGGTTACCTTGCGCGGTTCCCGGTCTCCGACGGTGGGGACATCGACCACCAGGTTCGGTTTGATGACTGAAGAAATCGCCCCGCCGAAGTCTTCCTTCAAGCGCTCCGCCTCCTGCAGGGGAGTGCGCAGGCCGACCGACAGATCGTTGGTAAGGTTGTGACCGCCGAGCCCGATTTCACAGGTATGCCGGATAGTGCCATCACAAAATACCGCCAGATCGGTGGTACCGCCGCCAATATCGATGAGGGCCACCCCCAGCTCCATCTCATCCTTGCTGAGCACCGCGTTGGCCGAGGCAATCGATTCAAGAACCAGTTCGGCGACCTCCAGTCCGGCCTTATTGCAGCAGGTGATCAGGTTATGGACGGCCCCGATATCCGCCGTCACAATATGGACGTTGGTAACCAGGCGAATCCCGGTCATGCCGATGGGATTCTGAATGCCGGTATGGTCATCGACCATGTATTCCTGCGGCATGACGTGAATGATTCGCTGGTTTTCGGAAATTTTGACGGTCCGGGCGGCAGCGATGACTTCATCGATATCCGCCTGTTTGATCTCCCGGTTATTGATAGCCAGAATCCCGGGACTGTTGAAGCCCTTGATATGATTGCCGGCAATCCCGACATAAACGAGCACCGAACGGAGGTCGCATCCCGCTGATTCCTCGGCCAGCATCACCGCCTGACGGATGGAATTGACGGTACTTTCGATATTGACCACCACGCCCTTTTTCAAACCTTTGGACGGCACTGTGCCCACCCCGATGATCTCGATCCGATCTTCAAACATCTCCCCGACCACGCAACAGATCTTCGTGGTTCCGATGTCGAGACCGACCACCAATTCCCCCTGTTCGTGCCGGCTTGGACCCGCCTTGTCGGCATCGACAGTCGCGACCTCGTTGGTCACCGTAGTTATCTTCTTTTCATCCATTGGTCATTTTACCCCGAGCCGTTCTCTACCACGATCACCTTGTCATTCATGTAATCCATCTGGATGTATTTAATCTGAGAAAGCAGTTCCTTGCCTTTTTCTTTTTTAAACAGCGCCCTGAGTACTTGGATTAACCGCGAATATTTTTGTTTAGTGTTACCATTTCCAAAGAAAATTGGAAACGGGTAATCAACCAGATATACCACCATTTCCCCAGCCTTGGTGAAATGCAGTTCGGAGACCGATTGGGCAGGGAGATGCGGGTCGTTGCCGTGCACTTTGCGAAGAAAAAGCAGCGCCTCGGCAAGAGCTTTTTCCCGCAGCTCCGAATCGGTTATCTCCGCGAGTCCGGTGATCACCGGAAAATCAACATCGGCACCGAGAGGAACGCTCGAAAACGGTACCCCTTTGGCATCGACGTACTGCAGCTGCATCCCCTCCGTGCCCGGCGAATGAAGGAGAGCAAACGGGGCATTTTCCTCGATCGCTATCGCAATTCTCGAAGGCCAGTCTTTAGTCACTTCCACCCTGGCGACCCAGGGCACCGACGCCAGTTTCGTTTCGATCCGCGAACTGTTCAGAACAAGTAAACTGGTCTGATAGAGAACTATCCCCGAGGCCTCGATGAGCTTGTCCTTGGCCACGGCGGTGCAGCCGATCACGTCGATTTTGTTGATCTTGAACCAGGCAATCGACTGCAGTGCCTCGCCCAATTTTGCTCTGCCGCCGAAAACAGCCGCCAGTGCCAGAACGATCAGGAAGGCGACCGTGACCCCCACCCTGACAATCGGACGTTTGCGGGCACCGGGCCGGCCGTACCCTTCGTGAGCTTTACTTTTTTCCGCCAGGAGCAGCCGTTTTAATCTGGCCAGACGATGATGCCGCGGCTTCACCTGACCACTTCCCCCGGGCAGAGGAAAAACGCGCAGAGTCAAGTCGCTCTTTATGCCCGAGGTTGAAGGTTTTCTCCGGGGGAAGAGACGAGTAAAGAGTTTTTTCAGTCCAGTGGGCGGCATCGTTTGCTAAATTAAATGTACTTCGGGCTCGAGGTCAATGCCGAAGTCATTTTTTATTTTTTCCTGAATAATCTTCATCAGACAGAGCACATCCTCGGTGGTCGCCCCGCCGGTGTTGACCAGAAAGTTCCCGTGGCGCTCGGAGACCATCGCTTTGCCGACGGTCAGGCCCTTTAACCCGCTCACTTCGATTAATCGGCCGGCGCTGTCGTGCGGCGGATTTTTAAAAAACGATCCGGCACTGGCATATTCGCTCGGTTGTGAATTCTTTCGCCGTTCCAGCAAGGTCTTACGGGTGGCCATGATCATTTCCACATCACCTCGCTGCAGTTCCATAACTACGGCCGCGACCACCGCCTTATCCTGGTACGGGCTAAAATCGTTCCAGCACCGATAGGAAAACTCCAGCTCCCAGCGAGGAAGGATGATCTCTTCCGTTGCGGTCACCAGGGTAACGCTCCGCAGCACCGAGGAGATATCCCGGCCCCACGCCCCGGCATTCATGATCACCGCTCCGCCGACCGTCCCCGGGATGCCGCAGCCAAACTCCAGGCCGGTCAGGCCGCGTTCCGAACAACGCCGGGAGAGTTTGGCAAGACCGCAGCCCGCCCCGACCCGCAGTGCCACCGAGTCGATATCACCCTCCTCCTCGCCGATTGCCTTGAATTCTCCACCGAGAAGGACGATGACCCCGGGAAATCCCGCATCCCTGACCAGGAGATTGGTGCCTCGCCCAATCACCCGCCAGGGGATATTTTCCCCGGTTAAAAACATCAGCAGCGGCTGCAGCTCTTTCACCAGATCCACCTTCAATACCGCCTCGGCCGGACCGCCAATGGCAAAAGAGGTGTAACGATGCAGACTGCACTGCCACTGGATCGGCTGAGTCACCAGGCCGGTCAGACGCTGTTGCTGGGCATGGTTCACTGCCGCCCCTCTTGTTGTTGCCGCAGCAGATCGAGCAGCTCCTCGCCGACTCGAACGATGTTCCCGGCGCCGAGAGTCAATACCAGATCCCCTTTCTCAAGCATCGGCAACAGCTCGGCCGCCATCGTTTCGACGCCGCTGATATACCGGGTCCGACGCTGTCCGTGTTGGATGGCTGCGGTGAGCAGCGCCTCGCTGCTCACTCCCTCCAGGGGCTTTTCGCTCGCCGCGTAGATATCGGTCATCACCAGATAATCGGCCTTATGGAAACAGGTCTGGAATTGGCTGAACAAGGCCTTGGTCCGGGAATAACGATGGGGCTGAAACAGCACCACCAAACGTTTCTCCGGCCACGCCTGCTTAATTGCGGCAAGGGTCGCCCGGATTTCCGTGGGGTGGTGGCCGTAATCGTCGACCACGGTAATGCCGTCGATTTCCCCTTTCTTCTGCATCCGGCGCTGCACCCCG
>JBBRGP010000118.1:0-7738 GCA_038224105.1 Desulfobulbales bacterium
ACCCCCCAGGGCAGGATGGTAAGCCAGTCGAGGTAGGTCCGGATGACGTTGAATTCCGGGGAGGACGAACCGAGGAGTTTCAGCTTGTTGATCTCCTCCGTCACCTTCTCCCGCGCCTCATCGGAGAGCACCAGTTTTTTCAGGCGGTTCTCGTACTTCTCAATCTCGGTCTGGGTGTCGTCCTTGGTCAGGCCCAGCTCTTTTTTGATCTCGTGGAGCTGCGCCTTGAGGAAGAATTCCCGCTGTTGTTTCGACAGCTGTTCCTCGATGCGCTTGGAGATTTTGGCCTTCAGTTTGGAGATCTCCACTTCGTTCTTTAACAGGATCAGCACCGATTCCAGCCGCTCCCGAATATCGACGGTCTCGAGAATTTTCTGGATTTCCCGGCCGGAGGAGGTGGTCATGGAGGCGGCAAAATCGGCCAGTGACCCGGGATCGCTGAGATTTATCCGTTCGATGAGCAGCGACAGCCCTTCCTTGAACAAGGGGTTCATGTTCACCAGTTCCTTGATGCAGTCGATTATCGCCACCGAATAGGCCTTCAGCTCATCGGTGTTTTCCTGAATCGGTTCGTAGCGGTAGCGGACTTCGGCAAGGAACAGCGTCTCTTTCTTCAAAAGGCTCACCAGCTCGAAGCGTTCAAGGGCCTGCACCAGAATCTGCAGGGGCTCGCCCGGTTTAAAGGGGGAAACCTGAATTACCCGAACCACTGACCCGACCTTGAAAAAGTCGTCGATGCTCTGGGCGGCATGGGACAGGCCATCCTCCTTGGGGATCTGCAGGACGATACCAAAATACAGCGGCGTGTTCTGATTCATATGCTTCATAACCGCCTGCTGCAGACCGGCATCGTCAATGATGATCGGCCCCATCATTTTCGGAAACATCGGTCGATCGTGCAGGGGAATGATCATCAACCGATCCGGCAAGAGATCCTTGGCGACAACCAGCGATCTCCCAGACTCCTTCTCCGCTTCGTCCCCCGGAGATTCAATTCCGTCGGGGGTTAGAACAGTGGTTTCTTCGGACATTCTTTTTCTCCTTTAATATATAAACGTAACGACATCATAACGATGACCAAGAAATATTGTTTTGATTACCTTCAATTTTATCCGGCAGGTGGTCGTCAAGCCCCGGCAGGCGGCGGTGCAAGTATTGCCTACAGACAAAGATAATCATCTGCAACTGAATGCAAACACTTTTCCCCTCCCCCTCGCCGGGGAAATACATGCAAATATTTCTCCGAGGGGCTATTATCATCTGGCAGTTTATCATTTTTACCCAGCCATAACAAATAGAAGGTTATCTCATGGACTATCGCATCCACACCGTACCCCTCACCGATGAATTCAAGATCTGCCCGCTTTGCGGCTATAAAGACGGCTTTCATTCAATTCGATCAACGGATAATAACCGATGAATATTATCGACGCGCTGCACCATCGCAAATCGACCCGCGCCTTCCTGGCGAAGCCGGTCGACCAGGATAAAATCGTCCGCATTCTCGAGGCGGCCCGCTACGCCCCGTCGGGAACCAATGCCCAACCCTGGCAGGTGGCGGTGGTCACCGGCAAGAAAAAAGACGAATTGACCCAGGCCATGGAAAGCGCGTTTCGCGGTTCCGGGCAGGGTGCCATGGATTACCATTACTACCCGACCGAGTGGCATGAGCCGTACAAAGGGCGGCGGGTCACCTGCGGCGCCCAACTCTATTTTGCCCTGAACATCGAACGGCAGGACAAGGCCCGCCGGCTGGAGCAGTGGATCGCCAACTACCGGGCCTTCGATGCCCCGGTCATCCTGTTTTTCTTCCTCGATCCGGTGATGCAGAAGGGCTCCTTCCTCGACTACGGGATGTTTATCCAGTCGGTCATGCTGGCCGCCCTCGAGGAGGGTCTCGCCACCTGCGCCCAGGCCGCCCTCGGCCAGTATCCGGCCCTGGTCAAGGAACTGCTCGGCTACCCCCCGAAGATCACCCTCCTCTGCGGGATTGCCCTCGGCTATGAAGATAAAGAGGCGCCGGTAAATTCCTATCGCACCAAACGGGAGGAGGTGGCGACCTTTACCCGATTTTTCGCATAAAAAGACTTTGCGGCGGCCAAAATTCCTGTACAATAGTAGCACCTTCTGGTCCCTGGTCCAGTTTCAGCCCGTATGGTGGGCTGCAATGGCGGCCGGACCGTCCCATTTTTACCCCGCACAGGGCATCCGAGCAATCCCCTTGATCGGGCTGAGGAGAACGATGTGTTTAGTATCGCCGATATACGCAATATAGCCGTACAGATCGAAAAGAACGGGGAAGAGACCTACCGCAAAGCCGGTCTGGCAAGCACTGAACCCGAGGTTGTGACGATCCTCACCCGGATGGCCGAGGACGAAAGACGTCACGCCGAATGGTTTGCCGCCATCCGTTCGGAAAAACCGCTCAGCGAGGAACAGCGGGAGATGGAGGCGATAGGCAGAACCCTGCTTCTGGACACGGTGAAAGGCAGTACCTTCCTGCTCGAACAGGGTGAACTCGAACGCGCCAAAACCGTCGCCGAGGTACTGGCGCGGGCGAAGGTCTTCGAGCAGGACACCATTCTCTTTTACCAGTTCATCCAGGGACTTCTCGAGGAGCCGGAAGCGGTCCATTGGCTGGAAAAGATCATTGCCGAGGAACGCAATCATATCCGCCAGCTGGAACACCTCGAACGGAGGCAAAAAGACGGCCCCCACGAAACGGCCGCCGAGTGAAGCTGGACCCGGCGCGGTGAGCCCTGAAAACCGTTGGACAGGCCTTGTCTTTCCGGGCCGGTCTATTTATCCTTCAAGAGATTGGAAAGAATATTTGTGATTTCACCCTCGACCGGTCCTCCGCCCATGCTGAAAAAAAATCTGATAAACGCCCTCATCGTCACCGTCTGCTTCCTGCTCCTCACGGCCACGGCGACCCTTGCCCGGGAAGAGCATCTGCCGACCTCGAAAGGCCAGACCGTCTACGTTCCCGCCTATTCCCATATCTACCATGGCAACCGGGAGTCGTCGCCTTTGCTGCTGACGGTGACCGTCAGTATCCGCAATATCTCCCCGACCCACAATTTGACCATTTCCACCGTCGATTACTATGCCAGCCAGGGCGAGATCCTGAAGAAATACATAACCGCGCCTCTCGTCCTCCGGCCCCTCAACTCGCAACGCTTTATCGTCGCCCAGAACGACGACAGCGGCGGTTCGGGCGCGAATTTCATCGTCAAATGGCAGTCGGCGGAGCCGATCAGTCCGCCGATCATCGAAACAATTATGATCGGCAGTCAAAACCAGCTCGGCATTTCTTTCACCTCGAGGGGCCAGGAGATTTACAAATAGCCGGTCATTTCAAAAAGTTCGCCCGTCCCGCCGAGAGCAACGGCCAGCCAAACATCAGATGAGAAAACCATGAAAAATCAGGACTTCATTAAACAATTGCCGGACGATGGCAAAACCTGCAGCTACTTTGCGATCAAAGATCTGGTGAAGGTGGGCATGGGGCCGATCGACCGGCTCCCCTATTCGATTCGCATCCTCGTCGAAAATCTGCTCAGAAAATTTGACGGCAGGATCGTCACCGAAAGAGACCTGCGGGCCATCACCGGCTGGCGGAAGAGCTACGAGTCGCCGGTGGAAATCCCCTTCCATCCGGCGCGGGTGCTGATGCAGGACTTCACCGGGGTGCCGGCGGTGGTCGATCTGGCGGTGATGCGGGATGCGGTGAGCGCGCTCGGTGGCGACCCGGCCAAGGTCAACCCCAGGGTCCCGGTCGAACTGGTTGCCGACCACTCGGTGCAGGTCGATTTTTCCGGCACCAGCCAAAGCCTGGCCGGCAATGTCGCAAAGGAGTACGAACGCAACAGCGAGCGCTACGCCCTGCTCAAATGGGCCCAGAAAAATTTCAATAATTTCCGGGTGGTGCCACCGAATTCCGGGATCTGCCACCAGGTCAACCTCGAACATCTCGGCCGGGTGACCATCACCGAGGAGGTGGGTGGCCAGACCTTTGCCTATCCGGACACCCTGGTCGGCCTCGACTCCCATACCCCGATGATCAACGGCATCGGCGTCATGGGCTGGGGGGTCGGCGGCATTGAGGCCGAAGCGGTCATGCTCGGCCAACCCTATTACATGTCCATCCCCGAGGTCATCGGGGTGCGGCTGAGCGGGCGGCTGGCGACCGGTATCACCGCCACCGATCTGGTTTTAACCCTGACCGAACTGCTGCGCAAAAACAAGGTGGTGGAGAAATTCGTCGAGTATTTCGGGCCCGGCATGCAGCATCTGTCGATCCCTGATCGGGCGACCATCGCCAATATGACCCCGGAATACGGGGCGACCCTCGGCTTTTTCCCGATCGACGACAAGACCATCGCCTACCTGAAGATGACCGGCCGCAATCGCCAGGCGGCGATCACCCTGGCCTATGCCAAGGCCAACGGCCTCTTTTATAGCGACGCGGAGACCTGCGAGTACACCAAGGTCATCGACTTCGACCTGACCACTGTCGAACCGTCCCTGGCCGGGCCGGCCCGACCCCAGGACCGCGTCCCCCTGTCGCGCATGCGCCGCGCCTTTGAAGACATCCTCGGCTGCAACTTCGAGCGGAACGGCAGCCAGGTGGCCGTTTCGACCTTTATTGACGAATCCGGCTGCGAGACCAGCCGCGAAGATGCCTGCCGGATCAAGGTTCAAAGGAATATCGAAGCCGTCGTCAACGGCGCACCGGTGCGGCTCGGCGACGGCAGCGTCGTCATCGCCGCCATTACCTCCTGCACCAACACCTCCAATCCCCAGGTCCTGCTCGGCGCGGGGCTGATGGCCAGGGAGGCGGTGCGACGCGGGCTCAAGATCCCCGCCTATGTCAAGACCTCCTTCGCCCCCGGCTCAAAGGTCGTCAGCAGGTATCTCGAGGAGAGCGGTCTGATGCCCTATTTGGAGGCCCTCGGTTTTCATATCACCGCCTTCGGCTGCACCACCTGTATCGGCAACAGTGGCCCCCTCAATCCGGAAATCGAGAAGGTCATCAAGGAGCACAACCTCAACGTCGCCGCCGTCCTTTCCGGCAACCGCAACTTTGAGGCGCGTATCCACCAGCTGATCAAGTCCAACTTCCTCGCCTCGCCGATGCTGGTGCTGGCCTTTGCCCTGGCCGGGCGGGTCGATATCGATCTCACCACCAGCCCGCTGGCCACCGACCCGAATGGCCGGCCGGTATATCTGAAGGACATCTGGCCAGACGATGCGGCGGTCACCGCCCTGGTCGACCGGCATGTCACCAAAGAGGCCTTCCGCCTGGCATATGCCAAGATCTACGACGGCGACGCCTTCTGGCAGGAGCTCCAGGTCCCGGAAAGCGCCACCTACTTCTGGGACGACAGCTCCACCTATATCAAGAAACCGCCCTATTTCGACAAATTTACCGGCGCGCCCACCCCGCCGGAGGACATCGTCGCCGCCCGGACTTTTCTGCTGCTCGGCGACAGTGTCACCACCGACCATATTTCACCGGCCGGGGCGATCCCGGCCGACTACCCGGCCGGACGCTACCTGCAGGAGCAGGGCATTGACCCCGGCCAATTCAATTCCTACGGGTCGAGGCGCGGCAACCATGAGGTGATGATGCGCGGCACCTTCGGCAATATCCGCATCAAAAACCGGATGATCGCCCCCAGGGAGGGCGCCTACACCATCAAGTATCCGGAGAATCAGGCAATGTTCAACTATGAGGCGGCCCTTCAATACCTGGCGGAAGGCACCCCTCTGATCGTTGTCGCCGGCAAGGAATACGGCACCGGCTCCTCTCGGGACTGGGCAGCCAAGGGCACCAACCTTCTCGGCATTCGGGCGGTGATTGCCGAGTCCTTCGAACGCATCCACCGTAACAACCTGGTCGGCATGGGCGCCCTGCCCCTGGTTTTCCAGGACGGCGAGAACATCGGTTCGCTCGCCCTGGACGGGACGGAGATCTATTCCATCTCCGGACTGGCCGACATTACCCCACGCAAGGAACTGACCGTGCGCGCCGAAAAACAAGGCGGCAGGGCGGTGACCTTCACGGTCATCGCCCGCCTCGACACCGAAATCGATGTCCTTTACTTCCGGCACGGCGGCATTCTTCCCTATGTCCTGCGCCAGATGATGAAGGAATAGGCCGAGAGTACAAAGGAGCGCAACAGCCATGGACAGCGGACAACTCGCCGAGATGGTGCGCTCTTTCGGGTGCAGGCGGCATCGCCCCGACCAGTCTTCCTATACCGGTCTCCTCCTGGCCGATGCCAAGACAATCGCCAGACGGACCGGCATATCCCTGCGGGAGGTGGAAGGTGCCGCCCTGGCCGAAGGAATTCTGCCCGAACGGTACAGCCGCAACCAGAAATACCTGTCCTGCCCCGACCAGTTCCGGCTGCTGCGGGCCTCCGTTGCCATCATCGGCCTCGGAGGGCTGGGGGGGACGGTGGTCGAGATTCTGGCCAGGCTCGGCGTCGGCCACCTGACCCTGGTCGACGGCGACGTTTTTGACGAGAGCAATCTCAACCGGCAGTTGCTGAGCAGTCCGGGGCGGCTTGGTCAAAAAAAGGCACCGGCGGCTGGACAGCGGGTGCGGGAAATCAATCCGGCGGTGACGGTGCGGGTGATCGAAGAATTTCTGACGGCGGACAACGCCGCAGCGATCCTGGCCGGCGTCCAGCTGGCGGTCGACTGTCTCGATACCATCGCCGCCCGCTTTGTCCTTGAGGAGGGCTGCCGGCTGGCGGTCATCCCGATGGTTTCGGCGGCCATCGCCGGGACCAGCGGCCAGGCAACCACTATCTTTCCCGGCGACCCCGGCCTGCGGCTGATCTACGGCCGCTCGGCCGACGCCCCGGCCAAAGGTGTTGAAGCATCCCTTGGCACCCTGCCTTTTGCCGCGGTCTACATGGCCGCCGCTCAGTGTGCCGAAATATCCACCATTCTCCTTGGCAAGCCCCCGGAACTCCGGCACCGGCTGCTGCTCGCCGAGATCTGCGATCACACGGCGGAACTGGTCGATCTCGCCCCGCGTGACATATCAGGCAAGCAATAACCTGTTGTTGTTATACTCCCATCTTTGTATAAATGGTGGTTGACGCCTTTGCTGGTACAGTGATCTCCGAGACCATCGCCAACACCTCATAAAAGGCAAAAAGCCGCCAGGTTACCAGTGTTGCCACGCCGGAGGAGGATCGAACGTGTTCAATGCCCTGCATTTCAATCTCAGAAGCAAAATAATGATCATTCTCGCCTGCTATATTCTCGGTATTCTCGGGATCGGCTATGTGTCCAACGACGACCTGAGCACGACCGAGGATAAGATCGGAATCCTCGAACTTGCCTACAATCTCAACAATATCATTCTTGAAGCACGGCGATACGAAAAGAATTTTCTGCTCTACAACGAGGAGGACGCCTTTAAGGAAAACGCCCGGTACCTGGCGCAGATAACCAATACCATCGAAGAAATTCTCGCCAGAAGCGGCCCGTTGAAACTCTCGCCGATTCTGAAAGAACTGAATGCGCGGGTCGTCGCCTATCAGGCAAACATGGCCCAGCTCTCGCGGCTGAAGGCCAGTAACACCGGCAAGTACACCGGGACGATCGAGCGTCTTCGGGAAGAGGGTAAAAAGATGACCGAAATAAGCGAGCAAATGGTCGAGTTCGAACGCTCCCAGATCCATGCTATACTGAGCCTTCTTCAGAAACAGCTGAT
>JBBRGP010000119.1:0-7668 GCA_038224105.1 Desulfobulbales bacterium
GCGCCTCCAATACCGGCGGGGTGATCTTTGCCGACAAGATTCCTCTTACCAGGACGACGCTGACTCTTGCCGCCACGGCAGGCGAAGATCCCTTGGACTGCGCGCTGTACGGCGGCGAGGATTTTGAACTAGTGTTTACGATCAAGGATGGCGATCTGGAAAAATTGCGGCGGGATTTTTCCGACTTCACCGTTGTCGGCCAGGTCCTGCCGGTGGCCGAAGGGGTTCATCTGGTCAGGGACGGCCTGCCGGAAAAGCTCAAAAAAGGGTATGATCATTTTGCCTAGAGGTACCCCGGGCGTGGGGGCACCACTGCCAAGAGCGCCGGGGTTGAAGCAGTGAACTCAAAGACAGCTATTTTATCCCCGCCGGCGTGCGCCATGGCTGGAAGACCCTTGATAACCCAGTCAAGATTTTGGATGTATCGGTGAAACAACCTTGAAAGAGGCGGTCTAATCCCGCACATGGCACATGCCCGCGCATGCAGGTGACATTGGCGCGCGGGGCTACGAGTTGTAGCGCCGCTCCCATTCGTATTCTTTACCGGTTACCTTGTCTTCCATGCGGCGGATTCTTCTGTCCAGGTCATGAAATTTCTTTTTCAAACGCTGGGCGGCGCTTCTCGGCGAGTGCACGTAGCTGTCGTAGAATTCCTGCTCCTCCTCGCTGGCGATAGGTTTGACCGGTTCCGGTCGCATGAAGAAGGCGGCTACCAGGTAGACCCCGATGACCGGCCAGAAGCCGCTGAAAATAAAGACAATGACCATCGTTAGACGGACCCAGAATACCCTCAGATCAAAGTAGTCCGCCACCCCCCTGCATACCCCGAGGAACACGCCGTCTCTGGATCGATATATTCCACCCTGCTTGTCGTTGTGTCGTGTCATTTTTTGTATCCATCCTTTTCCTGACCTTCCGTCAGGATCGTTTCAAGGGATTCGATCCGTTGTTCCATCCGTTCCAGGCTCTGGTAGATTTCCTGGATAATCCGGGTTTCCTCACTGTCGGTCGCCCCCCGGTTACCTTTCCGCACTTTGACAATAATCAACACCGTCCCGCAGATGAGGGTTGCCAGGGCGATGAGCGAGCCGAAGACGATGGAGACGGCAATGATGCTTAGCATGATGACTTACTCCGGTCAGTGTAGCTGTTGTGAGGCCGTGGTTCACGCGGTTTCTTTTTTGTTACTGTATTGAGCCGCCTTGATCTTGGCAAGCTCATTTTCGATCTCGTCATCGGTGGCGAGATTGTTAAACTCTTCATCCATGGCCGGCTGCTTGTGAGCATTGACCAGCTCGGCCTCTGCCTCCATCTGTTCTATTCTGCTTTCCAGCTTGTCGAAGCGGGCCATGGTATCGCTGCTGTTGCTGCGCCGAATCTCTTCCTGGGCGCGCTTCTTGCCGGTCGCCCGGGCATGGCGCTGGATGAGGCCGCGCTTTTTCTCCTTGGCGCTGCCGAGTTTGCTCTCGAGTTCGGTAATGTCTTCCTGATATTGTTGAATAAGGCCAAGGTATTCGCCGAGCTCGTTGTTGAGGGATTCGGCGATTTGGGAGAAACGCCGTTTTTCGACCAGCGCCTCCCGGGCCAGGTTGTCCCGGCCCTTGGTGACCGCGAGGGCTGCGCGCTCGTCCCAGAGATCGGTCTTGGCATTGATATCTTCGAGTTTTCTCTCGACCTTTTTCCGGCCGGCAATGACCCCGGCGCAGGAGGATTTCAGTTCGATGAGGGTGTCCTCCATTTCGTGGATCATCAGCTTGATCATCTTTTCCGGATCTTCTGCATGGTCGAGCATCGAGTTGATATTGGCACTGACTATGTCTCTGAAGCGTGTAAAAATACCCATGATGTACCTCCATTATTAAGGGTTGCTGGATGCCATCGTAGGAGCACGAACCATGCCGGATTTTTAAAAAGGGTAAAACGATGGAAAATCAAAACCTTGCCTGCTTGACACCCGGAGTGTAAATGGCTAATATGGCCATATATCGGTTTGTTGAACCTGTTTACGGCTAAATTTACGCTTGTGGGTTGTGGCAATGGACAATGATAAGGCTTTTACGGCCTCGCGGGGCGAGGCCCTCGGACAGTCGGAAGCATTTCTCGATTTTCAGGAGCGTCTCTCCCGGGTAGCCCCGGTGGACCGACCTGTTCTCTTGATCGGCGAGCGGGGCACCGGTAAGGAACTGGCGGCCAACCGGCTGCATTTTTTATCCAAGCGGTGGCAGGGGCCTTTTGTCACCTTGAACTGCGCGACCCTTTCGCCGTCACTGATTGAGGCGGAGCTTTTCGGTCATGAAAAAGGTGCCTTTACCGGCGCCGATAAGCGAAAAACCGGGCGATTCGAGGCGGCCGACGACGGCACGCTGTTTCTCGACGAGATCGGTTCGATTCCTCTCGAAGCCCAGGAAAAAATTCTCCGGGTCGTGGAATACGGTGCCTTCGAGCGCGTCGGCAGCTCCACGCCGGTAGAGGTCGACGTGCGCATTGTCGGGGCAACCAACGTCGATCTTGCGGTTTTGGCGGAACGGGAGGATTTCAAGCGGGATCTTCTTGATCGGCTGTCATTCGAGGTGCTGTTCCTTCCGCCGCTGCGCTATCGGGGCGAGGATATCATGCTGCTCGCCAACCACTTTGCCATGAGAATGTCCTATGAATTGGACAGAAGCGATATCCCCAGATTCACTGCGGCGGCGGTGGCCGCCCTCGAGAGGTACAGTTGGAAAGGCAATATCCGTGAGCTGAAAAATGTCGTTGAACGCGCGGTGTACCGAGCCGATAGCGGGGTGATCGAAGAGGTGATCTTCGACCCCTTTATCTCGCCGTATGCAACCCTGCCGACAGCGTCCGGAGCAGGCCGGGGCGAAGCGGAAGCGGATAAGGGACCGTCCATACCCGCCCCCGGCCAGGTTTCCATCGACCGGGTCGTCGCCGATCTGGAGGTATCGATGTTGCGCCAGGCCCTTGCCGATTGCCGTCACAACCAAAGGCGGGCCGCGGCTCAACTGGGGCTGACCTATGATCAGTGGCGGGGAAAACTGCGCAAATACGGGCCCGCCCTTATTACCGGAAAAAGCGGAGGAGGGGCCGGCAGCAACTCATAGTCGGCGATCATCAAGATGATTTGTCATAGTGGCGAATTCATCCATCGGCGGCCACCGGCAAATAGCTGCCCGGCCGCGGCGTCAAGAATGGTGGCGGTTTCACCCCGGTTATCGTCGTGCCGCCACCAGGTTATATGCCGCCTCGGTCATTTCCGGGATAAGCGGATCGATTCCGGTCCACAGTTTGAACCCGGCCGCGCCTTGATAGATCAGCATGCCGAGGCCTTGGACGATCCTGCAGCCTTTGGCCTCTGCCGTCTTCAGCAGGCGGGTCATGAGCGGGTTATAGACGATATCGGCCACCACCAGATGGTCGGCAAGCAGTTCCGGGGCGAGGGGCAGCTCCTCTTCCCGGGGGCGCATGCCGAGGTTGGTGCTGTTGACGAGAATATCACAGTTTTTAATGACATCCGCCAGGGGCTTATGTAGCCGATTCAGGGCCTCGGTGCAGTTGCGGATGTTGGTATTTATTTCCACAGCGAGCGCCTCCGCTTTTTCGACGGTGCGATTGCAGATGTAGATTTTTTTTGCACCCCGGAAGGCCAGGGTCATGGCGATGGCGCGGGCGGCTCCGCCGCAGCCGAGCAGCACGATCCGCTTGTCCCGGACGGAGAGCTTGGCAACCTCTTCGAGCGACCGGATAAATCCTTCTCCGTCGGTATTGTAACCGGTGGTCCTGCCGTCTGTGACACAGATGGTGTTGACGGCGCCGATGGTCGCGGCCAGCGGATCAAGGGCATCGAGAAATTCCATGATCTTGATCTTGTGGGGAATGGTGACATTGAAGCCGACGACATTCATCCTGATCAGGCCGCTGAAGACTTCCCGCAGGTTTTCCGGGCCGACCTGCACCGGCAGATAACAGTAATCCATGCCAAGTTTCTCGAACACCCGGTTGTGCATGACCGGAGAGACCGAATGACCGAGCGGATTGCCGAGAAGGATTACAAGTTTGGTGTTGATTGTCGGGTATTTCATATACTTTCAGGGGGTTGGCGATGATGTCCGGGCAATTTGGGGGCTTCCTTCCGCTTTCAGGTTCCCTGGTTTTTAAACTGTATGAACGTTTCGGGGCCACCTTACCATCCATCGGCCCCTTTCGGCAAGGGCGGGCGTTTATGGCTGTCATGAACGGGGGAGAGGGTTGCCGTCCCCGGGTGATACAACAATGTCTTATTGAAAACGATTATCGTTTAAGGTATTCTTCCTCCATTTGTTATCGACCATGCATCCGAGAAGGAGGGAGTATGAATTACCCGGTGTGGTATCTGCCTGAAACCGGTGGCGGGACGCTCATTGCCCTGATCGCCATCCTGCACGTTTTTGTTTCCCATTTTGCCGTTGGCGGCGGACTGTATCTGGTCTATGCGGAAAAAAAAGGACTGAGGGAAAAGAGTCAGGAGATCCTTCTGTTCACCAAACACCATGCCCGGTTTTTCCTGCTGGTCACCATGGTCTTCGGTTCGATCACCGGGGTGGGGATCTGGTTTATCATCGCCCTGGTCAATCCGGCCGCGACCTCGCTGCTGATCCATCAATTTGTCTTCGGCTGGGCCGCCGAATGGGTCTTCTTCGTCGTCGAGATCGCCGCCGCCTTTGTCTATTATTACACCTTCGGCAAGATGGACAGTGCGACCCATGTGCGGGTCGGCTGGCTCTACTTTATTGCCGCCTGGATGTCCTTGTTTCTCATCAACGGCATCATCGGGGTCATGCTGACACCCGGCTCCTGGGCGACCGACATGAACTTCTGGGCCGGATTTTTCAATCCGACCTTCTGGCCCTCGCTCTTTTTCCGGACCTTTATTGCGGTGATGATCGCCGCCTGTTACGGCTATCTGACGGCATCGTTTACCGCCGACCGGACGGTCAGGATCGCCATGACCCGGTTTTCTGCGACCTGGGCGCTGGTGGCCTTCGCCCTGACCATCCCGGCAGGCCTCTGGTACTTAAGCTTACTGCCGGAGCCGGCGCACGGCCTGGTCATGGGCAAATCGCCGACCATTACCGTCCTCAGACCCCTGGCTGCCGGGGGCACCGCGATTTTTCTGGTGATTATGCTCGGCGCCGGGATCATCCGCCCCGCTCTAAACCTGAAATCGGTGGCAGGCCTCGCTATGGCGGCCTCTCTGGTGGTTATGGGCGGCTTTGAATGGACGCGGGAAGCGGCCCGCCGGCCCTACGTCATCAACGAAGTCATGTATTCCAACGGCATAATGAAAAAGGATGTGGCGGAGTTCAATGATAAAGGCTTTCTGCGGACCGCTCTCTGGGTGGAGAGTAAAGAGGCGGGAGGCGACCGGCAGCAGGATGCCGGCAGGGAACTCTTCATCCAGCAGTGTTATGCCTGTCACACCATCGGTGGTAAAAACAACGACATCGTCGCCGCCACCGCCAATATGAGTTATCGGGCGCTGGTTACCTATCTCGCGAAAATCCACGAAATCCGCTATTTTATGCCGCCCTTTGCCGGTACCGAAGAGGAACGCCGGGCCCTTGCCGCCTATATCGCCGGAGGTTTGCACGGCAAGGAGGTCCTGGCGGCGGAGGTGCCGGTCGGTAGCGGCGATCAGGGAAGGGCGCTGTTTGAGGAGCACTGTTCCTCCTGCCATGAATCGGTGGCAGTTGTGGGCGGTACCTTTGCCGGCAAGGAAAAGAAGGAGATTGTTGATATGCTCGGGACACTGAACGAAATTTCCGATGAAATGCAGCCTTTCAGCGGCACCGTCGAGGAGGGTGGGCAGCTGGCCGATTACCTTGGCGATTCCCGCGACCGTCAAGACCAGGGAGGCAAGTGATGGAGGCGATGATTATTCCGCAGGCGGATGTGCTGCCGGTCAGCTGGGGATGGTTTCAATTTCTCCTGCTCCTCACCTTTCCTCTCCATCTCCTGGCGATGAACGCCATGCTCGGCGGGCTGGCCATTGGCATCGCCCAGCATATCAGGGGTGGCGAGGTGCAAAAACAGCTCGCCCACCGCATTGCCGTCGCCTTACCCCTGGTCATCGCTTTCGTGGTAAATTTCGGGGTGGCGCCGCTGCTTTTTGTCCAGGTGCTCTACGGCCAGTTCATGTACAGCAGTTCGATCCTCATGGGCGTCTTCTGGATCCTGGTTATTCCGATTTTGATCATTGCCTATTATGGAGCCTATCTCTACGATTTCCGCTTCACCCGCCTTGGCGCGGCGGGCCCGTGGATTGCCTTGCTGGCCTTTGTTCTGCTCGTCATCGTCGGATTTTTTTATACCAACAACATGCTGCTGATGGTCTTGCCGGAGCGATTCGGGGAGTATTTCAGCCATCGCAACGGCTCGCTGCTGGTTTTTGATCAACCCGGGTTCTGGCCGCGCTTTCTCCATATGATGCTTGGTGCCCTCGCCGTCGGCGGCCTCTTTGTCGGGCTGCTCGGCCGCCTGCGGAAAAAAACTGAGCCGGCGCTGGCGGCTCATGCCGAGGAGGTTGGAATAAGCACCTTTTTTCTTTTCACCCTGGGCAACGTCATCGTGGGGTTCTGGTATCTTCTTGCCTTGCCGGAAGGCTTACGCAATCTCTTTCTGGGCGGCAGTTCCGGGGCGACCACCACCTTTGCCGCCGCCATGCTGCTGGCCGTCGGGGCGCTGTTTGGCGCCTATAAGAAAAGGTTCTGGCTGACCTTTTGCCATGCCGTGGCGCTGGTGGTGGTCATGACCTTCGTGCGCAGCTGGCTGCGGGCCGCCTATTTGCAGGATGTCTTTACCCTCGATACGCTGCAGGTTGTGCCGCAGTACTCGCCGATGATTTTTTTCTTCATTACCCTGGTCGCCGGCATTGTCTGCGTCGGCTGGCTGCTGCAAAAGACCTTCGCCACCTTCCCCGGGAGGTAGATGGCCGGTGGTGAAGCCAGCGGCAATTCAATATAACTCGCACGCCCCTCAAGGGGGCACTCTTCCTTAGAGATTGTTGTTTGCCCGAAGTAGGACAGCAAAGGATCCCGATTGCCGGGATTCTTGCGAAACGGTTTCCAGAGACCCGTGGTATTCCTCATACCAAAATATCTTCTTAGGGACTCGGAAAATGTTAATATACCATAACGCATCCAGCCTTCGGACCATCTTTGACTGCAGCCTCAATCACAAAATCTTCAACGGAGCGCTGCTACGCCTGTGGTTTTGCTCAATCAGTGCAGCCAAATATAGCCCAAATCCTGGCGCGATCCAGGTATATTAACATTTCCCGAGTCCCTTACTAATTTTTCCTTATATCATCATGACTGAAAATCGTTTGCAGATCGAATGGCTCAATAAGGATGACCGCGTTTCATTATATGCCAAATATTGCATGATGGAATTCGCGCAAACCGGTGAAATCGATTTTGTTCGTATTCATCCTTCACGTTTTGATCGTAGTATTCTCTCCGAGTCATCTCTCGATGCTTTGAGCCCTGCTCAATCATTTTTTGTGGCCCGGATGGGTGACCAGCACTGCAAGGTCATATTGGACTGTTCCGAAAGCTTTCTCTATATGTCACGGACCATCACGGATGTTGATCTGTATTTTTTTACATCCTACAATCCCGATCTGTTTATAAA
>JBBRGP010000120.1:0-7575 GCA_038224105.1 Desulfobulbales bacterium
GAGGGACAGAACCCACGACCCCGGCAGCTGAAGGCAAGAAGATACTCGTGGTGGCAATCAGAGCAACGAACCCTTGCAAATCCCTGTTGAAGATCGCCGCACTCCAGGTATTTCCGGACGATATAAGAAATTACCGGACGAAAAAAGCCATATTTCCGAGAAAAGAGATCATCGTACCGATCTTCGAATGTGTCAAAGTGATTAGCCAGCAGTTGCCACAACGGCGATTTATGTGGTTCCCGCCTCCTGTAAACATCGGCTTTGTCGCTCCAAGGCATTGCAGTTCCTTTGCATTTGAGGTTTCTACTGATGGTGGACGGCGGCTGCCTCGTAAACGCCCCCCGACACATCCGGGGGAAATGCTTTTGGAGGAATTTGTCAAGCCACTTGACCTTACACAAGCAGAACTTGCTCGTCTTCTGGACGTTTTTTTCCCTCGTCTGAACGAGATTATTAAAGGCAGGCGCTCGGTAACTCCGGACACTGCGTTGCGGTTGTCTCGTGTTTTGGGTATGTCTGCAGATTTCTGGCTAGGTTTGCAACAGGATTGGGATCTTTGGAATGCCATGAACAGCCCTGAAGCAAAACAGATTAATCGACTGAAGCCATTTTCCGGAGATCGTCAACACTGCATTGTTGCCAAGGCTCGCAGACCGGGCCGCATCTGCCGTGCCGTGCCGTCGCCTGGCGGGTCACAGATCATGGCCGGAATAGGAGCCATTTACCGATTTGTTGCAGAGTGGAAAATCGGGGACGATAACCCCTCGATCATCGCCTCGAGGGCCGGCCAGTTGAGCCAGCTGGGATCGCGGGGGAAATACCGCAGAACCCGGCCGTCCTCGTCGAGGTGAACATAGGCCAGGGTCTCCCCGCGCCAACCCTCGACGATGCCGATGCCGCCGAGCTGCCGGGCCTTTTTAAGAGACAGCACGCCGGTGGTGCGGAATCGATCCTGCAGCGACGGGTATTCATAGAGCAGCGGCAGAAATTTCCGCAGCTCCGAACGCAACATCTCGAGATCCCCTTGCAGCACCTTGATCTGATTCCCGTTTGTTGGGGTTAGAGTGGTTCGATCGATGCCGAACGTCCAGGCTTCTCAGGGCTTTTTTTTCGCCCGTCGTTGGGTGAAGAGGTAGAGGTTTTCGACCTTCTTTCTCGCCCAGGGGGTCTTGCGCAGAAATGAAAGACTTGACTTGACCGAGGGATTGATGGTGAAACACTTGATGGCGATGCGTCTGCTCAGTTCGCCCCAGCCATATTGTTCAAACAGGCTGGTAACAATCTGTTCCAGGGTTACACCTTGCAGGGGGTCTTTATTGTGTTCGTTCATGGGGTGGGCCGGTGTTCAGCGGAGGGCGCGGCCCTCAAGGGAAAAGTTGTGGCAATCGGCACAAGGCAAGGTTATCGACAACCGCCGAGGTACCGCCAACCTGGTGCTGAAGGTGACGAGGAACGGACATTATACAAAAATGGCTGGTAAAGTCATGGGGATTTATAAAAACACAGATCGGCATTATACTTACCCTGCCGGTTGTTGTCTTGTGGTGCGGTACCCCGCGATCACCTCCCTTCAATCAACTCAGCAAGGAGAACTGCCATGGCTGCGAAAAAGATCCTTATGCTCGTCGGTGACTATGTCGAAGATTACGAAGTAATGGTACCGTTTCAGGCGCTGTTGATGCTCGGTTATCAGGTCGACGCGGTCTGTCCGGACAAAAAGGCCGGAGACGTCGTTCGTACCTCCATTCATGATTTTGAGGGTGATCAGACCTACAGCGAGAAGCGCGGCCATAATTTTACCGTCAATGCCGATTTTGCCGCCATCAAGGCTGCCGATTATGACGCCCTGGTGATTCCCGGCGGCCGAGCCCCCGAATATCTGCGCTTGAACGAGGGGGTGCTGGCGATCGTCAAACATTTTGCCGCAACCGACAAGCCGATTGCCTCCATCTGCCACGGCGCGCAACTGCTCGCGGCGGCGGGGGTGCTCCAGGGCCGGGAATGTTCGGCCTATCCGGCCTGCTCGGTGGAAGTGAACCTCGCCGGCGGCAAATATGTGACGGTGGCCATGGACAGTGCCCACGTGCAAGGCAACCTGGTCAGTGCCCCGGCCTGGCCGGCGCATCCGGCCTGGCTGGCCAAGTTTATCGCCAAGCTCGGGGCGAAGATCGAGTTGTAGACCGTCATGGTTCGGAGATTACCCTGCCTTTTGCGCCGATCGTCGCCGGCGGCCCAAACGGCGCCAATCCCCATGCACAACCCTCCGATCGCAGGCTCGTCGCCGGCGACCTCCTCATTGTCGACTGGGGGGCCTGTTGCGGAGGTTACGCCTCCGATCTGACCCGGACCTTTGCGGTGGGGGAGATCGACCAGGAGACGGAGAGGATCCATAAAATAGTCGAGCAGGCCAACAGCGCCGGGCGGGCGGCGGGCGGCCCCGGGGTGCCCTGTGCCCGGGTCGACCAGGCAACCCGCAGGGTCATCGAGGAAGCGGGGTACGGACCAAACTTTACCCACCGGACCGGCCACGGCATCGGTATGGAGTGCCACGAGGAACGCTATATCCGATGGCGATAACGAGCAGCTGCTGGAAGTCGGCATGGCCTACACCGTCGAGCCGGGGATCTATCTGACAGGAAAAAATGGCGTTCGTATCGAAGACGACGTGGTGGTCACCGCGGATGGCTGTGAATCGCTCAGTACCATGAGCCGGGAGATTCGCTTTGTCGGCTAAACTGGTCTCATTCCCAGCGGGCAGGGAGGGAGGTTTATAACAACCTCCCTTTTAAGGATTAGCGCACCCTGGCGCAATGAGAGCATTACCACCAAAGGCAACGGGAGATAAAATTCATATTATCGGTCAGTAGAAGATACTCGTGGTGGCAATCAGAGCAACGAACCCTTGCAAATCCATGTTGAAGATCGCCGCACTCCAGGTATTTCCGGACGATATTAGAAATCACCGGACGAAAAAAGCCATATTCCCGAGAAAAGAGATCATCGTACCGATCTTCGAATGTGTCAAAGTGATTGGCCAGCAGTTGCCACAACGGCGATTCATGTGGTTCCCGCCTCCCGTAAACATCGGCTTTGTCGCTCCAAGGCATTGCAGTTCCTTTGCATTTGAGGTTTCTACTGATGCTGGACGGCGGCTGCCTCGTAAACGCCCCCCGACACATCCGGGGGAAATGCTTTTGGAGGAATTTGTCAAGCGGCCATGAACAGCCCTGAAGCAAAACAGATTAATCGACTGAAGACATTTTCCGGAGATCGTCAACACTGCATGGCAATCGATGCCACTGCACCGTGTTCAAAGCGGACAGGCAAGACGTTGGCAAATAATGACTTTAACGGATAAGCCAATGGAGCCGCACTCTTTTTAATGTTCTTGAGGGGGATAACAAGAAAGAATAACTGGCCAAGATCTTTGGCAATGACATGTAATGGGCAGGGGGAGGGAAATTTCCGCAGTACTCCCAGATGAGAGACTGGGACTTAGCGCAGGTTTGTGATAGGTTCGCCCCAATGGTCTCAGCGCCGGCCAAGCAGGTCGAGGATGCCCTGAAGAAGATGGAGCGGGCTGGGAGGGCAGCCACGGATGACCGCATCGACGGGAACGACGTTGGCGACGGCGCCGCAGCTGGCATAGGAGACGCCGAATTCTCCGCCATCGGCCCCGCAGTCGCCCATGGCGATGACCAGCTTGGGATCGGGGGTGGCGTCGTAGGTGCCTTTGAGGGCGGCCTGCATATGCCTGGCGACCGGACCGGTGACCAGGAGCAGATCGGCATGGCGCGGCGAAGCGACGAAATGGATGCCGAACCGTTCGATATCGTAAAAACCGTTGTTCAAGGCATGCATCTCCAGCTCGCAGCCGTTGCAGGAGCCGGCATCGACCATTCGGATCGCCAGGCTTTTCCCGAAAACGCGGGTGATTTCCTTCTGACAGGCGAGGCCGGGCTGCATCACCTCCTGGTCATGGGAGGGCAAGGGCTCCGTCAAACAGCCGGTCTTGAAGATTTTACCGAGAACACCAAACATATTCATCCCCCATACAGCTCAAGGTGTCTTGCCAAGGCTCGCTGACCGGGCCGCATCTGCCGTGCCGTGCCGTCGCCTGGTGGGTCACAGATCATGGCCGGAATAGGAGCCATTTACCGATTTGTTGCAGAGTGGAAAATCGGGGACGATAACTCCCTCGATCATCGCCTCGAGGGCCGGCCAGTTGAGCCAGCTGGGATCGCGGGGGAAATACCGCAGAACCCGGCCGTCCTCGTCGAGGTGAACATAGGCCAGGGTCTCCCCGCGCCAACCCTCGACGATGCCGATGCCGCTGCACTCTTTCCGATGGGCGGGAAACGGCAGCACTACCTCCCCGGCCGGCAGTTTTTTCAGCATTTCTTCCAGGAGATCGAGGGCGACGAGGATCTCATCGCCCCGCACCTGCAGGCGACCGGAGGCGTCTCCCTCCAGGCCGTGGGGGACGGTGATGACCATGCTTTCGTAAGGGGCATAGGGCGCATCCCGGCGCAGATCCCAGCACTCCCCGCTGGCTCTGGCGAGAAAACCGAGGACGCCGAGCTGCCGGGCCTTTTTAAGAGACAGCACGCCGGTGGTGCGGAATCGATCCTGCAGCGACGGGTATTCATAGAGCAGTGGCAGAAATTCCCGCAGCTCCGAATGCAACATCTCGAGATCCCCTCGCAGCATCTTCATCTGCCGGCTATCCAGGTCGCGGCCTACCCCGCCGGGAACCACCACGTCCATCAAAAGCCGATGCCCGAAGACGGCGCCGTTCTGGCGCTGCCAAAGCTCACGCAGGCGACTGCACTGGACCTGGGCGAAGCTAAAGCCGACATCGTTACAGCAGGCCCCGATATCCCCTAAGTGATTGGCGATCCGTTCCCTTTCCGCGAGGATCGCCCGGATCATCACCGCCCGCCTCGGCAGGGTGAGGCCGACCGCCGCTTCGCAGGCCTGGCAGGCTGCCCAGGCATGGGCGACGGTGCTGTCGCCCGAGACCCGTCCGGCCAGACGCGCAAGCCCCCGGACATCGCGTCCTTCCGCGCATTTCTCGATACCTTTATGGACATAGCCGAGATGTTCCTCAAGGCTGAGGATATCCTCACCCATCGCCTGAAAACGGAAATGACCCGGCTCGATGATGCCGGCATGAACCGGTCCAACCGGGATCTCATAAACGCCTTCGCCCTCGACCGGCACAAAGGGATAGAGGCAATCGGGCGGGGTCATCGCCGCAGGGGTCCCGGCCAGGGGGAAAGTCTTGAGCAGGGGGTATTGGCCCTCCTGCCAGGCCTGGTGCCGGATCCACCGGCGCTGGTCCGGATGGTCGAAAAAGTTTACCCCGTACATGTCCCGGAGATACCGTTCCGGCCGGTTGGCGGCCGGGAAAAAGGGGGTCTGGGAGGGCAGCTGGCCATGGCGGTCGGGGACGCTCGTGTGCAGCAGCAGATGGCCGTCCCGGCCGGCCACCGCCGCGAAGATATCGATCGCCGGCGGCCGGTGTTCGCCCCATACGGCGCTCCAGCGCAGCCGATGGCTGGCCGCCACGACGGCGGCCTTGCCCCAGAAACCAGGCTCGATGGACACCACCCTGGCCGGACCAAGCGGAGCGGTGCGCGCCTCGGTCGGGATCCCGGCTTCTTCAAGCAGATGGACGAGGGAATCAATGTCCGGGGAGAGACGCTGCCAGCCGAGATGTGCCTGACTGATCATAGTACCCCCCTGCCGACCAGCATGATGGTTGCCTGATTGAGCCATTGCGCCAGGACCGTCGGAATGGAAATGCCGAGCCACAGCACCAGGGCAAGATGGATGAAAACCGGCCACATATTGGCCACAACCGGTTGTTGATCGGCCGGCGGTTCCCCGAAGACCATCGGCTGAAGATTGCGGAACAAGCCGGCGAAGGCGATCGCAAGGCCGAGAACCAGGGGTGGCGCCAGCCACGGGTAGCTTTTGATGGTGGCGGTAAAGAGGAGGAATTCGCTGGTGAATACCCCGAAGGGAGGGAAACCGGCAATGGCGCAGGTGCCGACCAGCAGCCCCCAGCCGACACAGGGCTGGGTGCGGATCAGCCCACGGATCTGCGCCATTTTCTGGCTGCCGGCAATGTGGGAGGCGTGGCCGACCGTGATGAATATCGCTGATTTGGTCAGCGAATGGACAATCATATGCAGCAGGGCGCCAAAGGTCGCCAAGGGGCCGCCGATGCCGAAAGCAAAGGTCATCAGGCCCATATGCTCGATGGACGAGTAGCTGAACATCCGTTTCACGTCATATTGGCGGTGCAGCAATAGCCCGGCCACGGAAAAGGACAGCATGCCGAACCCCATCATCAGGTTGCCGGCAAGATGATTGCCAAGGGCCGGGTCGACCAGCATTTTAAAGCGCACCACGGCATAGAGGGCGATGTTGAGCAGCAGTCCCGACAGGATCGCGGACATCGGGGTCGGTCCCTCGGAGTGGGCATCAGGCAGCCAGTTATGCAGAGGCACCAGCCCAACCTTGGTGCCGTAGCCAACCAGGAGAAAAACGAAGGCCAGGGCCAGGACCCCGGCATCCATGCGTGCGGCATGCTGCTGCAAAACCGTCCACAGCAAGCCCTCCTCCGAGCCGGGGATGATCTTGACCGCGGCAAAATAGACGAGGATGGTCCCGAACAGCGCCTGGGAAATTCCCACCCCGCAGATTATGAAATACTTCCACCCTGCCTCGATGGATTCATGGGTGCGATACAAACTGACCAGGAGCACCGTCGCCAGGGTCGCCCCTTCTACCGATACCCAGAGGATCCCGAGGTTGTTGGTCGCCAGGGCCATCAGCATGGAAAAGAGAAAACCCTGATACATCGAATAGTAGAGTCGCATTCTTTTATCATCGACCCGGCCGATGGCAATTTCATGTTCCATGTACGGTCCGGAAAAGATGGCGGTGGTCATCCCGACCAGGGCATTAAGGAGAATCAGATAGACGTTGAAGCCGTCGATATAAAAAAGCTTGCTATCGGAAAGAAGCGGCCCCTGGTGAAAGACCTGGATGGCGAGAAGCAGGGCGGTGATAAAGGTTACCATGCAGATAACCAGATTGACGGTTTTTGCCGCTCGCCGGTGGCCGATAAAAGCGAGGATGATAATGCCCGCGAAAGGGAAGAGCAGGGTGGCGCCAAGGGCATTCATTTTTCGACCTCAGTGAGATGGTTGAGACGGTCGGTATCGAGACTGCCGATCTCCGCACGAATATGAAAGAAGAACACCCCGAACAAAATGACGGCGACGAGGACATCGAAGGCAATGCCCAGCTCAACCACCATCGGCATGCCGTAGGTCGACACCACGGCCGCGAAGAACAAACCGTTTTCCATCGACATAAAGCCGACGACCTGGGCTACGGCCTTGCGGCGGGAAATGACGATCAGCATGCCGATCAGCACCACCGCCAGCGAGATGGCGATGGTGTTACGCGTCGACAGCAGCGACAGTTCGCGGATCGGCAAGGCCACATAGTAGCTGAAGAGTACCAGCGCCGCGGCAAAGAGCATGACCAGCGAGGGGT
>JBBRGP010000121.1:0-7490 GCA_038224105.1 Desulfobulbales bacterium
CCACGAGTATCTTCTTGCCTTCAGCTGCCGGGGTCGTGGGTTCTGTCCCTCGTGCGATAACATGAAAGTGATTCAGTTCGGCAGCCATTTGCACGACAATGTTCTTTCCTGTTCCGCATCGAAAGTACGCCTTTAGCATCCCTCAGATATCCTCCGCAGGTATTTTCTCTATGACCGCAAATTACTCGGCAACTTGAGCAAGTGCGCAACCTCGTGCCTTACGACATTTTCAGACGTTTTCTTCCCTTGAGTTTATTGCGGTTATAACCCAGCACATCCCCGAAAGGTTGGCCCAGATGGTTAGATATTATGGTTGGTATTCGAATAGAATGAGAGGGGGCCGCCTGTTCCGCCAGAATAATTTCCTGAGAGAGTAATTGAACCAGGCGATGACGGCTGGCCTGAGCACGAAGAACCTTTCACCTTGGTACAGGCATGAAATCACCTGTTGCGGATTGCTGTTGTCAAAAATGGTGCTGAATGTTCGGGTTTTGTTTGGAAAAGTCTTGGTTAGTGTGATTACTTGCCGATTATAGGTATCGCCAGAAAAAATATTGTGAAAGTTGTATTGAAACGGTAGATTTTGAGCAGTGGATCGGGTGGCTCTTCGTTGGAAAGAGCATTAGGAGACCCGAAGAAAGCGACTACCTATCAACCATTCCCGTGTCTTTTGTCCACGCACCGCCGGCCTGCACCTGGTCTTTGAGTTTTTTGTCCGGATACTTGGCGACAAAAGCCTTTTCCGAGACGGCTGTGCCGATCATGAGCAACTCGTCTTCGGCGACGAGGATTTCGGTGGGATCCGGATTGATGCGCAGGCTGTCATTGCGGAAGATGGCGATGACGCTGCAGCCGGTACTCTCGCGGATGCCGCTAGTCAGCAGGTTCTTGCCGACCAGTTGCGGATGGACCTTACACCGGAAGATATTGAGCCCTTCGGTCAGCATCAGCACCCGGTCGGGGGTGAGAATGTTGATAATGGTGTTGGCGGCCATGGAGGCATGGGACATGACCAGATCGGCGCCGGCGGCGTGGAGCACATTGATGTTGCGATCCAGGGTCGCCCGGCTGATGATCTGAATATCCGGGCGCAGCCGGCGGCAGTAGATGGTCAGGTAGATGTTGACGTCGTCGTTGTGGGTAGTGATGAACACCGAGGGCGCTGTATTGATGCCGGCCTTGATAAGGGTCTGATGATCGGCGGCGCTGCCGACGATGCAGTTGTCCCCGTCCTCGCTGATCCGGGGATTTTTTTCAACGATGCGATAGGCCACTCCCTGCTCCTTCAGGGTGCTCACGGCGGCCTTGCCCACCCGGCCGCCCCCCAGTATGAGGGCCGGCGCCGATTCCGCCGTATCGACCTCACCCACATAGGAGCCATAGACCGCCAGCTGTTCATCGGACCCGGCAAGGACCAGTACCGTGCTGGGTTCAATCGTGGTGTCCGGATGGGGCAGGGTAAAATGGCCCCGGTTCCACAAGCCGACAACGGTGATGCCTGTGGCCTGGCGCAGACCAATCTCCCGGATCGATTGCCCTACCAAAGCGGTGCGCATGGCCGGGGCCTCGGCAATAACCAGATTCTCAAACCGGCCGATGATATTGGAACGGGTGCGTGCCCCCAGGGTTCGGCGGGCCAGCGAATGGCCCAGCATGTTCATGAACTGAAAAACATGACTGCATCCGGCCAGCCGGAGAATATCCACCGAATCATCCATGTCGGCGTTGGCGACGATGGCGACCTGGGGGGCAATTTCACGCACCGTATAGACGATGCTCGTATTCTTCATATCATCGTTCAAGGCCACCACCAGCGCCGCCTGCCGCACATGGGCCCGGTTGTAGGTGTCCGAGTCGTCCAGTTCGCCCACCAGCACCTTGTATCCCTGGTCGACCAGATCAAGCGCCTGCTGCACCTCGGGTGCCAGAAGGACATAATCATGCCCGTACTGCTGGAGCCGTTTGACCAGGGCGATGGCGATGGGGTCGTAGCAGGTGATGATGACGTGATTGCGGACCTCCGAGGGTAGCTGCCGGGGGACCCGCGATTTATTCTGGGCGTCGAGCCAGGGGGCGTAAAAAAACTGGATGAAGGTGAAGGGCAGCATCACCAGGAAAAAGATGATCCCCGACAGCAGGACCACTATGGAGAACAACTTACCCAGATCGCTGTGAAAGGTGATGTCGCCGAACCCCAGGGTCGACATGACGGTCAATGTCCAGTAAAAACCTGTTATAATCGAATAATCACGTCCCTCATGGGCCATGATTACATGGAAGAGATAGCTGTAGACCACGACCAGAGCGATCAGAAAAAGGGTGAACTCGGCCAGCGAGCGGATGTTGCGGCGCGCCCTTCTGTCCTGGAGAAGAAAGAGAAGCTGGGAAGGAAGAAATTTCATGATCGCTGTGGTTGAACCGATAGGAAAATAAAAGAAACGAGGCCGTGGTCTCGGCCTGGCCGGCTATCCTCTTGTTCCGGTCGCCTCGCGACGAGCGGCGGCAAGCCGGAGTGACGTTATCGGGTTATCGCAGGAACAGATCGTAATCCAACACCAGTGAACTCAGGGTCACCATGCCGATCAACTGTCCGTTCTCCTCCACCGGTGCCCGCCGCATGCCCACCCGGTGCAGCAGTCGGGCAATATAACGGATATCCATGTCCGCCGGAACCGACATGATCGGTTTGGTCATGATCTCGTAGACATTGACCTCCTCCGCCCTTTTACCGGGGATGAGCACGCCGTTGATAATGTCCTGGACCGAGACGAGGCCCCAGGCATCATCCGCCTGCCGCTTGTTGACCAGCAAACTGTGCACCTTTTCCTCGCGCATCAGTGCGGCGGCCTCCCTGGCGGTGGCCATGCCGTCGATGGAGATGATGCGGGTGCTCATCACATCCCTGCCCCGAATGATGCTGCCTGCAGAACTTGCCATAATATTTTCCTTTTTTTGGTATTTAAACTGAGACAACAGGGGCGCTGTCTCAGCAATGGGCTGTCCGCCTAAAAATACTGTTTCCGGACCTCTTGTTTGAAACGCTCCAACTGGCTTTCCAGGCCGACAACCGATTCCACCGGCATGACGAAGGCAATCCCGGTCCCCGGCTTGTCGAATCTGCCGGCGGCGGAAATGGCGGCGAGTACCGAACGGACAATATGTTCCTCAAGGAGAAACATGATGATATCAGTCGGCGCCTCCAGGCTCAGGCCGAAAAAGGTTTTCGCCTCCCGCATGCCCGTGCCGCGGGCCGGAATGATGGTCGCTCCGGTCGCTCCGGCCGCCTTGGCGGCATCGACCACGGTGGCGGTGATGTCCGTTTTGACCGAGGCAAGAATAACTTTAAAATTCATTGCGTTTCTCCCTGTTTTTTCTCTGTGCCCTGGATACCGACCACTGGACGTATTGCCCGTAGCCCAGAACGGTGATGATCGGAAAAAGACTGGCAAAAGCAATCAGGCCAAAGCCGTCGATAGCCGGATTGCGGCCGGGCACCATGGTGGCCAGTCCCAGGCCGAGGGCGGCGACGATGGGCACGGTGACCGTCGAGGTGGTCACGCCGCCGGAATCGTAGGCAATCGCCATGATCGTTTTCGGGGCAAAGCAGGTCTGAATGATCACCACGACATACCCGGCCAGAATGTAGATATAGAGCGGCGTGCCGGTGACAATCCTGAAGGTGCCGAGGGTGATGCCGAAGGCGACGCCGAAAGCCACCGTCAGCCGCAGTCCCCAGGCATTGATACTGCCGCCCGAGACCTCGCGGGCCTTGAAGGCGATGGCAATGAGAGAGGGTTCGGCGATGGTGGTGGCAAAACCGATGAGAGCGGCAAAGAGATAGATCCAGCCGTAGTTGGTCCAGTCGGTCAGATCGATGCTGGCCCCGCTCCCCTGGAGAAAAACCGGGTCGGCCAACTGGCCGGCCATGATCTTGCCCAGCGGAAAAAGCGCCTTTTCCAGACCGACCAGGAACAGGGTCAGACCGATGATCACATAGACGGTGCCGACCAGAATGGAACGTGTGTTGGCCACGGGCTGTTTCAGAACCAGCAGCTGAAAAAAGCCGAAGAGGAGAATAATGGGTAGAATATCGCGGCAGGTCAGGAGGAAATCCTTGCCGAAATGATGCAATGTCTCCACGATCAGGCCCCGCTCACTTGAAGATGACCATCCCGTAGCCCATGACAAAGATCATGGGCAGGAGCGAGGCAAAGGCGATCATGCCGAAGCCGTCGGTCAAGGGATTTCTCCCCCGGATGATGGTGGCCAGGCCAACGCCCAGGGCGGTGACCAGCGGCACGGTGATGGTCGACGTGGTGACGCCGCCGGCATCGTAGGCAATGCCGATGATCTCCTGGGGAGCGAAGAGGGTCATCAGCATGACGAGGCCATAGCCCCCGATGATCAGATAATGAAGCGGCCAGTTGCGGAGAATGCGCATCACCCCAAGCAGAATGGCAAAGCCGACGGAAAAGGCGACGGTCAGCCGCAGGCCCAGGCTGTAGGAATTCCGTGTTTTGATATCGTTGTCGATCAGTCCGCCTTCGGTGGCAATGTTCGCAGCCTCCTTGGCGACGGCGATCAGGGCCGGCTCGGCCACGGTGGTGGAAAAACCGAGGGCGAAGCTGAAGATCAACAGCCAGAAGAGGCTGCCCTTGCGGCTCAGGGCATGCGCCACTCCTTCGCCCAGCGGGAAGAGCGCCCGTTCCAAGCCTTCAATGAACATGCTGAGCCCGATCACCACCAGTCCCGTGCCCAAGAGAATTTCCCCCAGGTCAGGGAGAGGCTTGCGGATGATCACAAACTGGAAAAAGGCGATGACCGCAACAATGGGCGCCAGGTCGGCGCAGGCTGACCGTATTTTTTTGAGGATATAGGCAGCGTGATACACCAAAACTTGGCTCGTTTTCATCGCATTATTTTATTGGGGTCTATTTTATTGGGGTAGAGTAAAATAAAACACAGGACGACGAAGTTAATTTTACTCTGACCCCTTTTAAACTGACCCCTTTTAAAACTGCATATAAATCTGTTGTCGTAGATATTGCAAGTTGTTAAGTTCGATCTTTCTGCATGGCAGGCAAAAAAATGATTAAGAGAAAAAACAGGAGAACTCTATATAAGCCTTGTTGCATATGTCGGGGAAAATTCGAGATGTCCATTTGCTGTCTTTGGATTCAGATACAGGTCAAGTCAGCCTCGACTTTGCATGACCTCCGCAGCTATTAGAAATATTTTGACCCTCTCCTTGCCGCGCCCGATATTGTTTCGTTTCAAGCGGAGAGGACCGATTTCACCGGTTCGCCGTACATATGTTCCACCACAAGGTACACGGGAAAAGCCATCGATTTCCCAGTAGCGTCGCTCATTGAGTTCGTCTTCAAAGGCGCTTGTAATTTCCAGGTTGGTGGCGATTATGGTGTTCGCTGCTTTGGCAATTTCCGGGAGCAAGGGGTTGATGCTCTCGGGCCAGGCAAAATCTATTCGCGCCTTTTCTTCGGCGATATGGGCGCCAACCTTTTCAACTCCCGGCAGTATTAGGTAAAACAGCTCAAGAATCAATTCAAGAGGATAGTATCGTTTACTCCTTGTTTCAACTCCAATAAATATGGCGCCGCGGCTCTAGGGAGGTGAAGCGTTTCGGCTTCCCCTGAAGTCGGTTGTTCTGCCAATACAAGACAACTACAAATTGCGCTTTCATAGAGGTTCAGCTATAAATAGGTCTTTCAATGCGAGCAAAATACTCGACTGCAAATGCCACTTGTTCTCCCTCTTGGTGAATCTTCGGCAATCACGAGCGCCTGCGGTAATGCCATAAAAATTTGCAAGGAAAACACAAAAATGAGTGAATATCAATACTATAGCTTTCGAGCTGTCGATAGACCGCTGAGTTCGAGTGAGATGAAGCAGCTCCGGAATATTTCCAGCCGGGCCGAGATCACCGCCGATAGCTTTATCAATGCCTATAACTACGGCGATTTGAAGGCAAACCCACGGGATCTTATGCGGCAGTATTTCGATATTCATGTCTACCTTTCCAACTGGGGATCGGCGATGCTCATGCTGCGTCTACCTAAGGAGGCACTTGACGCAGAAACCGTAAACGCCTTTGCCGTCGATGGCTATTTTGAGGTCGAGGCCTTGTCGGAATATTGGTTGCTTACCTGGTCGCTTGGCGAATCGGAGGATTACCAGGATTTCGAGGATGAGGGGAGCGGCTGGATGGCACGGCTTGCGCCTTTGCGTGAGGAAATCCTCCGAGGTGATTTGCGGGGCCTGTATGTCGGTTGGCTGCAGGTGGCAATGGCGGCGGACACCGAGGCAGAGATGGAACCGATGGCTTTGGAGGGTCTAAACGATTTGACTGCGGCGCAACGGGCCTTGGCCGAATTCCTCGCCGTTGATCCGGACCTGCTGACCGCGGCGGGGGTCGGCCGGGAAGCCCGAGAAGAAGTCGATACCGATGCGGTCGATGCATGGCTCGATAAACTGCCTCCGGGGGAGGTGCGGGCATATCTCCGGCAAATGCTGGCCGGGCAGGGGGTGCAGGCGGAAAGAACTTTAAAGCGTCGCTTTGCCGAGTGGCGACCCCAGGCAGCCCCCGGTTCATGTCGCACTGTCGAGGAACTCCAGCAATTTGCCAAACAGGCCGAAAAAGTGCGACTGGGTAGGGAAAAAGAGGCTCGCAGCAAAGCCGAGGTTGAAAAGAAACGAACACGGGACGCCGTCCTGACCATTTTGGCTCGTGATTTTCCCGGTGCCTGGAAAAAAGTTCATGAAGAAGCCTGCAGAAGCTGTGCCTCCGCCTATGACACCGTCTGCCGCCGGCTTGTCGACTTGCGCGATGCTTATAACCTGCAAGGCAACTCGGAGACATTTCACCGGGAATTCCAGCAGTTCATGACTGAACATGGGCGGCGCAAGGCCCTGTTGACCCGGCTGGACAAGGCCGGACTTCGCTAAGGTGCCGATGTGAGCCTTGATTACGCCGGCCTTGATCAATTGCGCCGGTCGCATCCGGCCCCTGGCGGTTGTTGCGTTCCGATCACGCGCCCTTGGTGGCGAGCTTTCTCCATCGGGTGTTTATCGAACCGAACGTTCGGCAGATGCAGCAGGCAGATCTTGCCGAGGCTTTAGAGGATGAACTGTTTGCTCTCCGGGAAAAATACGGGGCCGAGATCTTCCCCAAGCGCGCTACGGAATATTTGGGTGACTGGGCGGACAACGACAAAGGCTGGCTGCGCAAATACTATCCAACCGGTTCCGATGAACCCCATTTTGATCTGACTTCGGCCAGCGAAAAAGCCATTGCCTGGCTGGCAAGCCTTACCGAGCGTGCCTTTGTCGGCACCGAGTCGCGCCTCCTGACCCTCTTTGCCCTCCTCCGGCAGATGAGCGAGGGCAGCGAAAGCGATCCCGAAGCAAGAACCGCCGAACTCATTCGGCGGCGAGGCGAGATCGATGCCGAGATAGAGCGCATCCGCGATGGC
>JBBRGP010000122.1:0-7436 GCA_038224105.1 Desulfobulbales bacterium
ATCGCTTGCAGCCCATCTCTTTTACCAACTGCCCGGAGGCCTGCGCCTTCCGGCCAGGGTCGAGGAGGATCCCGATTATCCGCAGTCCCCGCGCGACCAGGACAATCGAATCTGGCGGGTCAGTCCAAGTGCTGAGCTGCCCGCCGGATCGCCGGTCGAACTGCGGGTCGAACCGGGAATCGTCTCAACGAAAGGGCCGGCGCCGGGAGTCGAGGAGCGGGCAATCGACGTCGTCTTCGCCCTCACCGATTTCCGCTTTCTCGGCCTGCGCTGCACGGACAAGGCAAATAAAGCCTTCGAAGTTTCCCCCGATCTCGCGCCGACTGCCCAGGAGCGCTGTCTGCCCTCGGGCGGGGTCTCGCTGCTGTTCTCCTCGCCGGTCGTGCCCGAGGATATCCGGGCAGGCCTGCACTTTACCCCGCCACTTGCCACCGCCGCCGACGACGGGGATCCGTGGGAGCAGGTCTACTCCTATTCCCAGCGGGCGGAACCGTACAGCAAGGACAAGCGCTACGCCGTCGATCTGCCGGAGGCAATCCTCAAGCCGAACCAGACCTACCAGCTGGAGATCCGGGCAGACGCCATCAAGGACGAGTTCGGCCGGCCCCTCGCGGCATCAGCGAGCATGAGCTTTGCCACCGACCACCGATTGCCGGATTATGCCCTCCTGAAAAATATGCCGGTGCTCGAGAAGGGCCTCGACACCGATGCCCATGTCTGGGCGGTGAATCTCGACGAACTTCGCCTAAGCCACGAAACGGTAAAGGCCGATGGCAGCAAGACCCCCGGCGACAGCACCATCAAACCGGGGGGCCCGAGGGACACCTCCATCCCGGTACCGCTCGGCATCCGCCAACTGCTCGGCGAGGGCTGCGGGGTGGTGCAGGGACACTTCGCCACCCAGCCCGCCTTGCCCGATAGATCTTCCGAACACTCCTGGTTTTTCGCCCAGGTCACGCCCTTTCATGTCCATCTGAAACTCGGTCACCATAACAGTCTGGCGTGGATTACCGACCTCCAGACCGGCCGGCCGGTGCCGGGCGTCACCGTCCAGATCTTTCGAAGTACCTTCAAGGATTTCGGCAACACCGCGGTTCCCCTGGCGACAGCCGCAACAGGCCCGGACGGGGTCGCCGATCTGCCCGGCACCACCACCCTCGATCCGGCCTTGCGGCATATCTGGGCAAACGATAACGACCAGCCGCTTTTTTTCCTCACCTGCCGCAGGGATGAAGACCTGGCGGTCCTGCCGGTGCGTTACGATTTCCAGGTCGCCGCCGAAGGTGCCAACCGCGAGTTTATCCCCGGCTGGCTCCGCCCGCTCTACGGCCATATCCATGCCTGGGGGGCAACTGCTCAGGGCATCTACAAGGCCGGCGATACGGTGCAATACAAGATTTTTGTGCGCGATCAGAACAACCGGCGCTTGACCAGACCGCCGGGGGTCGCCGATACCTTCGGCGACAGCGCCATGCCCGGAGCGGAAAATGTTGCGACCGCGTCACAATCCGCTCTCCCCGCCACCAGTCCTGTACAACCGGCGGTACCGGGTCCGCGACGATACCGCCTCAAGGTTTTCAACCCGATGGACAAGGTGATCCATGAACAAAACGATATCGTTCTCTCCCCCTTCGGGGCCTTCAACGGGGAGGTGCCACTCGCCAAGAATGGGGCGGTAGGGTGGTATCGTTTTGTCGTCGCCGCCAATTTCACCACCGAGGAATGGGAGGCCATGCGGGTGCTGGTCAGCGACTTCACCCCCGCCCCCTTCAAGGTCACCGCCGATCTGAACGGCAAAGCATTTTCCCCGGGCGAGGCGGTTACCGTAACCACCAGCGCCAAGCTCCACGCCGGCGGCGCCTACAGCGGGGCGGCGGCCAGGGTGTCCGCCACCTTGAAGCCCCAACCCTTCGCTCCCGAAGATCCCGGGTTCCGCGGCTTTCAGTTTGACAGTGCGGCAAAGACCGATGACCGGAAGACAGAAACGCAAACCCTCCACGAAATCCAGGGCAATCTCGATGAAAACGGCCAGTTGCTCGACACCTTCACCCTGGTCGACACCCCCGTGTGGTTTGGGCAGCTGACCGTCGAAAGCTCGGTTCAGGACGACCGGGGCAAATCGATTGCCAACCGGAGTTCCGTCCCCTGTTACGGTCGCGACCGCTATGTCGGGGTCCTCCAGACCGACTGGACCCTCAGTAAAAACAAGGCGGCCAGGGTCCGGGTGGCTGTGGTCGACCGGGACGGCGCACATGTTGCCGGAGTTCCGATCAGGGTCATAACCGAACACCGGAAGACCTGGGGAGCCCGGGTTAAAGGGGCGGGTGACAGCTATCTCACCGAGTATCAACATACCTGGGAACCCGAACAGGAAATGACCGGGGTCTCCGCCGCCGAACCCGTCGAATTCGAATTTACCCCCCAGCAAGCCGGTACTCTCCGTCTGACCGCGACCATCGCCGATACCGCCGGACGTGATCACGCGACGACCATCGAACGCTGGGTGACCGGCCCGGGCGTAGTCCTCTGGGAATCGACCCCCGGTAACCTGCTCAACGTCTCTGCTGAAAAATCCTCTTACAACGTCGGCGAGACTGCCCGCTTTCTCGTCCAGAATCCCTTTCCCGGCGGTCAGGCCCTGATCACCGTCGAGCGCTATGGGGTCATCAGCCGCTGGACCAAAATCTTTACCGACAGCGCGGAACTTGTTGAAATCCCGGTTCTTCCCGATTATCTCCCCGGTTTCTACGTGTCGGTGATGGTCACCGCGCCGCGGGTCGAAAAACCGCTCGGGCCGCAGGGCGAAGACCTCGGCAAACCGACCTATCGCATGGGCTACGTCAAGCTCCCGGTGAACGACCCCTACAAGGAGCTGGTGGTCGATGTTCGTCCGGACAAGGAGGTCTATAAGCCGCGCGAGACGGTGCAGCTCGACCTCGGGGTCCGCCCAAGAAACCTTGGGGCGGGCGAAACCGCCCCGCCGGTTGAACTGGCGGTCGCGGTACTTGACGAGGCGGTGTTCGACCTCCTCCCCGAGGGACGGAAGCGTTTTGATCCGTACCGGGGTTTTTACGCGCTTGACGAGCTCGATCTCAGCAACTACAACCTGCTGATGCAGCTCGTCGGCCGCGACAATCTGGCGCTGAAGGGCGCCAGCGCCGGGGGTGACGGCGGCCCCGATCTCAGCCTCCGGTCGCTCTTCAAGTTCGTTTCGTACTGGCATCCGGCACTGCGCCCGGATGCGGAGGGCAAAGTCTCCATCAGCTTTCAGCTGCCCGACAACCTTACCGGCTGGCGAGTGCTGGCGATGGCGGTCAGTCCCGAGGACCGTATGGGCCTCGGAGAGGCACTGTTCCAGGTCAATCAGGCCACGGAAATCCGCCCGGCCCTGGTCAATCAGCTGGTGGAAGGCGACCGATTTTCCGCCGCTTTCACGCTGATGAACCGTACCGACCGGCTGCGCACCCTGGCGGTCAACTTCACCGCCAAAGGGCCGGTGAGCGGGGGCGCCGTTACCAAAAACCTCACCCTTGCGCCGTTTCAGCGGCAGACCCTGCGATTTCCCGTGCAGACCACCGGCGCGGGAACGTTGACCCTGACCCTCACCGCCGGCGATGAAAGCGATCGGGACGGCCTCACCCACACTCTCCAGGTCAAAAGGCCCAGACCTGAGGAGGTAGTGGCACGTTACGGAACGACCGACGCCGCCACCGCTGCCGAGGACATCCACTTTCCGGAGAATATGCGGGAGGATACCAGTGAACTCACCCTGCTCCTCTCGCCGACCGTGCTCGGCGGGGTAACCGGGGCCTTCTCCTTTCTCCGGGATTACCCCTACAGCTGCTGGGAGCAGCGGCTGGCCCGGGGGGTGATGGCGGCGCTGTATACCCCGCTGAAACCGTACATGCAGGCCGGTTTTCTCTGGCCGGACAGCGACAAGGTGGTGGAGGAGACCCTGGGCCTGGCGGTTGAGCACCAGGCCCCGAACGGCGGGATGACCTATTATACGGCAAAGGATGAATATGCCTCGCCATACCTCAGTGCCTTTACCGGCCTCGCCTTCAACTGGCTGCGCGACTTGGGCTACCCCCCGCCGGACCAGGTCGAACGACGTCTGGGGGATTATCTCGAAAATCTCCTCCGCCATGATGCCGTACCACCGGAATTCAGCAAGGAGATGACCGCTACGGTCAGGGCGGTAACCCTGGCCGTTCTGGCCGAAAGAGGCAAGGCAACCCTGGCCGATGTCCTGCGCTTTCGCGCCCATCTGCCGGTTATGAATCTCTTCGGCAAGGCTTTTTACCTCAGAGCCCTCCTGGCCACTGGCGGTTCCAGCGACCAGCAACGGGAAGTCCTTGACCGAATTCTTGCCCATGCCGATCAAAGCGCCGGCCAGATAGTCTTTACGGAGTCCGAGGATAGCGGCTTTCGGGCCCTGCTCGGGTCACCCGGACGGGACAATGCGGTGATACTCAGCGGACTCCTCGCCTGGCTGCGGGCCACACCGGACGATACCGGAACCCGGGAGCTGGCGAGCAGCCTGATGCGAAGCCTTACCCTCAGCCGCAAGGGCCGGGATCACTGGCCCTCCACCCAGGAGAATCTCTTTGTCGTCAAGGCCCTGAGCGAGTATGCCAGGTTCTTCGAGACGAAGCAGCCTGACATGACCGTCGAGGGCCGTCTTGACCAGAAATCTCTTGGTACGGGCAAGTTTAAAGCCTACACTGACCCGCCGCTGGCCTTTATCCGCCCGCCGGAAGCCGGTGATGCCGGACGACAGGCCCAGTTGCAGCTGGAGAAAAAGGGGGCGGGACGGCTCTATTATGGGGTGAGCCTTGCCTATAGTGACGCCTATCTGAATCTTGACCCGGTTAACGCTGGAATCGAAGTGCACCGTGAATACAGCGTCAAACGTTTTGGCAAATGGCTGCTGCTGCTGTCCGACACGTCGCTGCGGACCGGCGAGGTAGTCAGGGTCGATCTCTATGTCTCTCTGCCCGCCGAACGATATTTTGTCGTGCTCGAGGACCCGGTGCCGGGAGGGCTCGAGCCGGTCAACCGTGAACTCGCCAACGCCGCCGTGGCGGACGCCGATACCGGGCCCGCCGAGTATCCGGCCGGATCGCACCGGCGAAGTGCTGCCGACTGGCAGGAGGACAACTCCGGCCGGTGGGGTTTTTATCACCGGGAACCGCGGCACGAGGCGGTGCGGTTCTACTCCGAGCGGCTGGCGGCGGGGCGCTATCACCTCAGTTATACCGCCCAGGCGATCGCCCCGGGACGATTCCAGGTCCTGCCCGTTCACGCCGAGGAGATGTATGCTCCGGAGGTATACGGCCATGGAATTCCGGCGGTGGTGACGATTGACACCCCGGAATAAGGGGGCCAGGCGATGAGTGGAAAATTTCTTTTGGTGCCGAAACTTCCGCTGGTCTGGAGCGGTTTATTGCTGTTTCTCGCGGTTCTGGTCGCCGCCGGGGGGCTGTACAAAAGGACCGGCGAGGATCTGCTGCCGTTGCCGACGACCCTCTGCCCCCAGTCTCTGCTCTTTCGCAGGCACCAGTTCCTCGACCGAAACGGCATCACCCTCTCGGTCACCTATGACAATCCCTGGAATATCCACGACTGGCTGGCCCTCCATGACATTCCAATGCTCCTTCAGGAGGCCGTTCTCGCCTCGGAAGACCGGCGTTTTTACCAGCACCGCGGTGTCGACTGGCTGGCCAGGGCTCATGCTCTGGCCCAGAATCTGGCGGCGCTCCGCGGAGTGCGCGGTGCAAGTACCATCACCGAACAGGTGGTCCGCATCCTCCATCCCCGCCCGCGCACCGTCTGGTCCCGCTGGCTGGAGGGAATCGAAGCGGCAAGGCTGGAAGGGCGGTTTCAAAAGGCTGAAATCCTTGAGTTCTACCTCAACCAGGTACCCTACGGGCGGCAGCGCCGCGGTCTCCTGCAGGCGGCGCGACTCTACTTCGACCGGGATCTGGATACCCTTGGCGACGGCGAGATCCTGACCCTGGCTGTTCTGATCCGCGCCCCCGGCCGTTTTGAGCGGCCGCAGGGGGCGCCGGGCCTGGTCAAGGCCCGGCAACGGCTGGCCGGATTTTTGGTGCGGACCAAAAAGATGGAAGGCACCGGGGAGTTCGGCGCCACTGTTCTTGCCCCTGCCCAGTTTCGCCTGCCGGTCGATGCCGGCCATTTTATCCGGCACCTGACCCGGCAGGACTTTTCCGAGCCCGGCGAGGTCCGCCGCGACGGGCGGGGGACAACCGGTCCAGTCAGGGTCCTGACCACCCTCGACAGCGTCCTCCAGGGCCAGGTCAAAGAAATTCTCAACCAGCATCTGCGGGATCTGAAGTCGCATGATGTGCATGACGGAGCGGTGCTCGCGGTCAATCACCAGACCGATGAGATCCTCGCCTGGGTCAATAGCGGCGGGCCTTCCGGCGAACTCTCCGGCGGATGGATAGATGCTGTCACCACGCCACGGCAGCCTGGTTCGACCCTCAAGCCCTTCCTCTACGGACTGGCCCTCGACCGGGGCTGGACGGCGGCGACGATCATCGACGATTCGCCCCTGGCCCGGCCGGTCGGCGACGGGATGCACCCCTTCCGTAACTACAGCCGAAAATATTACGGCCCGCTGCGCTTGCGGGAGGCCCTCGGAAATTCTCTGAATATCCCGGCCATCCGGGCCATTGAGTTCACCGGGGTCGGCGATTTCCTCGACAGTCTGCATCGCCTGGGCTTTGCCGGTCTCAAGCGAACCGCCGGCCATTACGGCGAAGGGCTGGCCCTTGGCAACGGCGAGGTCACCCTCCTCGAGCTGGTGCAGGGCTATACCGTGCTGGCTCGAGGCGGTGTTTTTCATCCCCTGCGATTCAGCTTCGACGGCAGACCACCGGACTCGCCGGTCCGCCGCATCTACAGCAGCGAGACGGCATCCCTGGTCGCCGATATCCTCTCCGATCCCCAGGCCCGCCGCCGCGAATTCGGCAGCGGCAATATCCTCAGGTTCCCGGTCCAGACGGCGGTAAAGACCGGCACCTCGAGCGACCATCGAGATGCCTGGGCAATCGGCTTCAACCATCGTTATACCGTCGGCATCTGGATGGGCAACCTCGATGGCCACGCCACCGGCGGGCTCACCGGCACCACCGGCCCCGGCCTGCTTCTCCGTTCGATATTTTCCGAACTCAATCGATTTGAGGACGCCCGGCCGCTGTTTTTGAGCCCGCGTCTCGCCGTAGCCAGAATCTGCGAGGAAACGGGCCGGTTAGCCACTCCTTTCTGTCCGACAATTCTTGAAAAATTCACGCCGGGGACCATCCCGCAAACCCTGTGCAGCCACAATTTCTCCCGCCAGAATTATGCTGCGGTCGGCGCTCCGGCAAACAGCGACGCCCAAGTCCAGGTGCACATCCTCCAGCCGAGCG
>JBBRGP010000123.1:0-7382 GCA_038224105.1 Desulfobulbales bacterium
GTTGGCGACGGCGGTTCCCGAGTCGTTGTGCGAATGGATGCCGAGATGGACGGTCTTGTTCCTCTCCTCCAGAAAGGTTCTCACCCGGCCGATTATCGGCACGATCTCGTGGGGCAGGGTGCCGCCGTTAGTATCACAGAGGATGATGGTCTCGGCGCCGCCATTGACCGCACTTTCCAGGGTTTTCAGGGCATAATCCTCGTTATCCTTGAAGCCGTCGAAAAAATGTTCGGCATCGTAGAAGAGGTGGTCGACGGAGGGCCGGAGAAAGGCCAGAGTGTCCTCGATGAGCCGGAGGTTGTCGGCCAATTCGATGTGGAGCGCGTCGCGTACATGAATATCCCAGCTTTTCCCGAAGATGGTAACCGCCGGGGTCTTGGCGCGGAGCAGCGCCAGCAGATTGGGGTCTTTTTCCGGGCTGTTGCGGAAATGGCGGGTTGAACCGAAGGCGGTCAATTTGGCATGTTTCAAGGCGATCGACTGCATCCGGTCGAAATAGTCGACGGACACCGGATTGGAACCCGGCCACCCCCCCTCGATATAATCGATACCCAATTCGTCGAGGGCCAGGGTAATGCGGATTTTATCCTCGACGGAAAGGTTGAAATTCTCGGCCTGGGTTCCATCGCGAAGCGTTGTATCGTAAAGCTCGATTATCTGGGTCACGTGTCATTCCTTGCGCAAATCACCTTCATTGGCGGATGGGAAGCGATCAATTCTTGAAGAATCCCTGCCGGTCAGTCGTGGAACGGCCCCGGCGCGCACAGGGCGCCTTGTACTTCGGCCTTTTGTCCGCAGTTGCCGCAAATGAATTTCGGGTGCCGCTGCAGGTTGAGTATTTCTTGGCTTTTGCCGGCCTTGGTCAGTTCGCAGATATGCGTCCTGTGGTTGTCGGGATTGGTGCAGAGATTGCTGATGTTGACAAGTCGTCCAGTCATGCTGTCAGTCCTTTTCATCAATGCCGCTCATTCCTGACAAGCGGCGCAGGGAGTCCGGTGGTGGCCGGGATATCGACCAGTACACCACCTATCATAAGAAGCGATGACTGATCAGGCAAGACGAAAAGGCCAGGGTGCCTGCGGCCGCCCCGCGAGGTGAGGAGGGTGCTGTCCTGCACCACCAATGCCGGGCAGGTTCCGCAGTAATGGTATGACCAATGTATGGACCGGAGAACGTGGCAGAAAATGCTTGATCCCCGGATCCATTTTTGCTAAATAACGGCTATCGGGGCTGGTGTCAGGGCACCCTTGCTAGGGCGCGGCGGCGATGGCCCGGAAGACATTGGTCATACCAATGGATCGTCGCCTTTTGGAACTCGCCGTTTTCCCGGCTGCAAGCGGCTGATCGGCCCGGCTGCGCCCCACCACGATGCAGCCAACCTGCGCCTTGAGGTGTTGCCGGGAATTTTCATAACCACCTTCTCTTCAATAAGAGCCTATGAATCTCAAACCCATTAAACCAAAACGGATCTCCGATCAGGTATTCGAACAGATACGGGAATTGATTTACAAGGGAGATTTCAAACCCGGGCAGCAGATCCCGCCGGAACGGGATTTGGCGATTTCCATGGCGGTGAGCCGAACCTCGGTGCGCAATGCCATCAATAAACTGGTGACCATGGGGCTGCTCGAACACCGGCAAGGGCAGGGGACCTTTGTCAGTTCACCGGAAACCCGGCAGGGCAATCCCCTGGCGGCGGTCATGGCAACCGATGAGGCGACCCTCGACGACTTGTTGGAGGTGCGCCTCGGTCTGGAATGCAATGCCGCGATGCTGGCGGCCCAACGGGCGACGGAAACGGATATCAGGGCTATCCGGAAAAGTCTGGAAGAGATGATCGAAGATCTGCGCGAAACCGACAAGATCGGCACCGCCGCCGATGCCGCCTTTCACATGGCGGTGACCTTTGCCACCAAAAATCCGGTTTTCATCTACCTCATGCGGAATTTCTATGATTTTCTTTTTCTCGGCATAAAGAAGAATCTCACCCATATGTATATGGACGGGGCGACGCTCGAAGATGTCATCGCCCATCACCGATCGGTCTTTGACGCCATTGAACGGCGAAGCCCGCAGGCTGCCTATGATGCCATGCACACCCATATCCGCTATATCCAGGAGTATTTTCGCAGCCGGTGAAAATCTTTCTCGATTCTGTTTTTGACGTTCTCACCTCGTCGAATATCATGTATCGCATTTAACCGAGATAGGCAGCAAGTACCCGTTCGTCCTTTTGCAGCTCGGCGGGTTCACCTTCCGCGACGATCCGGCCACGTTCCATCACATAAGCATAATCAGCAACTTCCAGTGCGCTTTTGGCGAATTGTTCGACGAGCAACAGGGTGAGCCCGGCCGCTTTCAGTCGTCGAATGGTTTTAAAAACCTCCTGGACGATGACCGGCGCAAGACCCATGGACGGCTCGTCCAGCAGCATGATCTTGGGGTTGGCCATGAGAGCTCGACCGATGGCAAGCATCTGTTGCTCTCCCCCGGACAAGGTTCCCGATGTCTGCATGCGACGTTCCTTGAGGAGCGGAAACAGTTCGTAAACCCGTTCAAGGTCCTGGAGAGATTTAGCCCGAAATCCGAAAAAAAGCGGCAGGCGACTATAAGCGCCAAGCAACAGGTTGTCTTCGGTTGACAGGGGGCCGAAAACTTTGCGCCCTTCCGGGGCGTGGGCAAGACCCAGTCGGGCGATCCGGGAGGCATCCTGACCCTGTACCGGTTTGCCGTCGAGCAGAACGCGACCCTGATCTGGTTTCAGCATTCCCGAGATGGCACGCATGGTGGTGGTCTTGCCGGCTCCATTGGCGCCGATCAGGGCGACTACCTTGCCTTTTGCCACTTTCAGGGATGCCCCCGTCAGTACCTTGCTGGTGCCATAACCGGCATGGAGATTTTCAACGACTAACATCTTTGTATCTCTCAGTTATTTGACAACGGTCATAGCAGCGGTTTCGTTGGTTGTTCCCAGATACGCCTCGATGACTTTGGGATCGCGTTTCACTTCTTCAGCGGAGCCCTCTGCAATCACCTTGCCGCCATCCAGCACCGTGACCACATCGCAGAGTTCACTCACTACATCCATGTGATGTTCAATGAGAATGATGGTAATGCCACGTTGGTGGATGCGCCGAATAATTTCGACAAGTTTGTTGACGTCGGGAAGGGCGAGACCGGCGGCGGGTTCGTCCAGAATCAGCAACTCCGGTTTGCGCGCCAAGGCTCTGGCGATTTCCAGGAAACGCTGGTCGCCGTAGGTCAAGTCCTTGGCGCTGATCCGTGCATGCGGTCTGAGGCCAACCAGTTCCAGCAGGGCCAGCGCATCCGCCTGAGCCCGCTTTTCCTCGCCTTTCGCCAATCCGAGCAGGACCAGCGGCAATGGCGTGCGGTATACCCCTTTCAGGGCAACCATAACATTATCCATGGCGGATAATTCACTAAAGAGCTGCAGATTCTGGAAGGTCCGCGAAACACCTGCCCGAGCAACATTGAACAAGCCCATGGGCAATGCCTTGCCATGCAGCATCATTTTTCCGGTCGTTGGGGCATACAGTCCGGAAATGACATTGACCGCCGTGCTCTTTCCGGAACCGTTAGGGCCGATCAGGCCGTGGATCTGGCCGGCTTGTACCGTTATCGAGACTCCGTCAACGGCCTTGACGCCTCCGAAATACCGCTTCAGACCTTCCAGTTGCAAGAGCGGACCGATGTCCTGGACCTTTGCCGGCAGAACCGTGTCTAGAGCCGCAGCCGGAGGAAGGGCAGGTGGATCGATGCGAAACAGCCGGGTGAGAAACCGGGCGGCAAATCCCATCAGACCTTCAGGCAGGCCAACCACCACCGAAAACAACATCAGGGCAAAAATTCCCTTGCGCCAATCCTCGGTATTTTTAACAAGAATCCCTCCCACGACGAGCATACCCAGGGCGATAATCGGGGCAATCGCCTGAAATGGCCGGGTGGTTTTTTTTATCAGTCCACGAATGCCCGCAAAGAGGGCGGCCAGCAAACCGACCGCGGAAATAATTTCGAACAGCAGCCGGTTCGAGAGCAAGTTGGGCAAAAGAGCAACCAGCGACGCGCCAAAAAAAGCACCCCACAGACTCTTGCGGCCGCCTAAAACCACCCCCAACAGAAGGATGACCATAAGCTCATAAGTAAAACTTAATGGCTGTAAATATTGGAAATTGAAAGCATATAGACCTCCGGCCAGGCTGCCGAGGGCCGAGCCCAGGGCAAAGCCTATGACCTTATGGCGGTAGGTGCCGATACCCATGGCATCGGTCGCGATCGGGCTGTCGCGTAGCGCCTCAAAAGCACGCCCCCATTGCGAGGAGAGGAGATTGCGCATTGCCATCCAGACCAGAGCCAGAAAAATCAAACAAAGCCAGTAAAATCCCTGGGCATTTACCGCGTGGGCAAAAAGCGCGGGGCGACTCACCGTCAGGCCCTGGGCGCCAAAGGTGAGGCTTTCCCATTCATTCAGGACGGTTGCACTGAGGGCCATGAAACTTAAAGTTGCCAAGGCAAACTGTGGACCTTCCAACCGTAATGCCGGGAATGCCAGAAGGCCGCCAAGTACCAGGCCGATCAACATACTGACGGCAAGCGCACTCAACATCCCAAACCCCAATAAGGAGACGCTCAAACCGGCGCCGTAAGCGCCGAGTCCGAGAAAAGCGGCATGGGCGAGATTGACCTGCCCCAGATATCCGACGGTCACATCGAGGCCAATCAGCAGAATTCCGTAAATGGCGAGGAGTGTCAGCAGCCCAAGGACATAGGAATTGCTGACTACAAGAGGGATAGTGGCAAGAAGGGTAAAAGCAACGATTTCCGCACCACGAATAAGTAGCAGTCGTTTTAACATGATCGGTCAGGCAATCCTTGAAAAGATGTTGTGAAAACTCTCAAACCTTGCGGATACTCGCTTTGCCGAATATCCCGTTGGGACGCACAGCCAATGCGAGAATCAGCAGAATCAGTCCAGGCGCCTCACGCCACCCGCTGCCCAAATAGAAGCTGGTCAAACTTTCCAGGGCACCGAGGAAAATTCCGACAATTACCACCCCGAAACCTGATTCGAGACCGGCCACGACTGCCACGGAGAAGGCCTTCAGTATGAGGGCTGATGCCATGGTGGGGCCGACGGTGGTAATCGGTGAGACGAGAATACCAGCCATGGCCGCCACCATTCCGGACAGGCCATAGGAGAGCATGACGGTACGAGTGGCGGAAATCCCCATCAACTCGGCCGCGTCCCGGTCCGCCGAAACCGCCTCAAAGGCTTTACCGAGAAGGGTCTTGCGTTTGAATAACTCGATCAGGCCCATGACGGCAAAGACGCCAACCGCGACGGAAATTTCCAGTGGCGTAATGCTGATTCCGAAAAAATGCAGGGCATCGGATGAGATGGGGGTGGGAAACGGGCGATCATCGCGGCCCCAGATATTCTCGGCGGCGGAAAAACCGAGCAGGCCGATGATGATGGTGAGGAGGATCCAGCCCTCGCTCTTTTGCTCCAGGGCCAGACGCACGCCGGCCCGTTCGACGGCCAGGCCGAGAATCACCCCGAAAAGCAGGCCGCCGGGCACCATCAGCCAGTAGGGCACACCCCAATTGAGCAAGGTCAGACTGAAGAAGGCAGAAAGCATTACCAGTTCCCCCTGGCCAAAATTAATGCTCTTGCTGGTGGAGAAGGTAAGTTGGAATCCGTAGGCGATGAGGGCGTAAACCAGGCCCATCATCGCGCCGCTCACAGCCATCTGGACGATGATAATCGAATTCATGGAGGAACCCAGAGCGGCTTGTGCGAGAGGCTCCCCGCACAAGCCGGTCCCTTATTTGGATGCGTTTTTGATGAGGCGCTGGCGGTCTGCGTCATTGCCGAAAACGACACGTCCATCCTTGACCATGCCCATTACCGCATGTTCGCGACGGAAGGCTTCATGGGTCACCACGTTGGCTGGATCCCACTTGCTGAACGGCTGCTTCCAGGTGGCAATTACGCCTTCAACCGGTTCGCGCAAATCCTCCAGTGCTTCCTTGATTTTTTTTGAGTCGGTGCTTTGCGCCTGTTTTACGGCCGCCGCAAAAATGTAAACGGCGTCATATCCTTGGGCCGCGGATACCGGGGAGGCAATGCGATCGACGTTGTATGCCTTGTGATAGCTGTCGATGAAGGACTTGACCTTGGGAGTAATGGCTTCTTCGATAAAGGTCTGCGGCATCAGTGTACCGTTGCCGTTTTTACCGGCGTTATCGATGAAGTTGGACATGGAGAGCGGCCAACCGCCGATCAGGGGGATTTTCATGTCCATTTTTGCCATGCCATTGGCAAAGGCCGCCAGCTCGGGACCAATACCCCAAATCAGGATCGCCTGGGCATTTGCGGACTTGGCTCGCAGCAGCTGGGCGGTCATGTCTTTATCGCCGATGTTGAATTTTTCCGAGGCGACTACTTCCAATTTGTCGCCCTGTTTCTTGATTTGTTCCAGCATGTCATCTCGGCCGGACACCCCGTAGTTGGTGGCATCGTACATAATTGCCACCTTATTCAGTTTTCGGTTGATCGCTTCTTCGACGACCATCTCGGACTGGATGCCGTCATGGGCGGCGAAGCGAAAAATCGACAGCTCCGGCACTCCGGCCTTGCTCCACTGGGTCATGGAAGCCGAACCCGCGGCGGGGGTAATGATTTTGGTAATGCCTTTCTCCTGGAAGTGCTTGTCTCCGGCGAGAACGACACCGGTATTGACGGATCCGATTACCCCGGAGATATCGGTCATGGAAGCCAGTTCCAGGGCGATGAGTGCACCACGGTCGTTCTTGGCTTCGTCATCCCGTTCAATAACCTCAAGTTGCATTTTCTTGCCGCCCACACTGATGCCTTCGCCGGCATTGATCTCGGCGATCGCCAGTTTGGCGCCATCGCGCATGGATGCGCCCATCGGTGCCGATCCGCCGGTGAATGGCCCGGTAATGGCAATTTTGATGGTATCCGCAGCAAATACCGGGGCAGCCGCCATGCTCATCAGCAAGATGGAAATCAACGTCTTTTTCATCGAACCACTCCTTTTTTAGTTTGGAAATAATCAGATAGTCCGTGCAAAAACACACCTCCACGAAACGTTCCCTGAAAGCAACGTTATTAGGGAATGAAACTAACCGATTCATGCCGGAAAGGTCAAGCAGAGTCTGCGCTTCTGCGGCGATGAGAGGTGGGAGGCGATGAAATTAGCTGGCCTGTCCCAAGTAGGTGCTGATGACGGATTGGTCGGTGCCCAATACTTCGGCAGGACCATCGAGTACTATCTTGCCGTTTTCGACGACATAGCCATGGGAGGAAACGGCAAGGGCGAGATGGGCATTTTGCTCAA
>JBBRGP010000124.1:0-7358 GCA_038224105.1 Desulfobulbales bacterium
CGCTCAGCAACACCCTGTGGCTGATCCTTGCGGCCATTGTCACCATGTATATCGTCCTGGGGGTACTGTACGAGAGTTACATCCATCCGGTGACCATCCTCTCGACACTGCCATCGGCGGGCATCGGGGCATTACTGGCTCTGCAGCTGTCCCATACCGACCTCAGCGTCATTGCCATCATCGGCATCATCCTGCTCATCGGCATCGTCAAAAAGAACGCCATCATGATGATCGATTTTGCCCTCGATGCCGAGCGAGAGCAGGGCATGAACCCGCGGGAGGCCATTTATCAGGCCTGTCTGCTGCGTTTTCGGCCGATCCTGATGACCACCTTGGCCGCCCTCTTGGGGGCGGTGCCGCTGATGCTGGGGGGTGGCATGGGCTCGGAACTCCGTGAGCCGCTGGGCATTACCATGGTGGGCGGGCTGTTGTTCAGTCAGGTCCTCACCCTGTTCACTACGCCGGTGATTTATCTGGCCTTTGACCGCCTGGCCCGTCGTTTCTCCGGGAAGACTCTGCCGGTGGTCGAGCGGGCGCAACAATGAATCTGTCGACGCCCTTCATCCACCGCCCGGTGGCAACCACCCTGCTGACCCTGGCAATTCTCCTGGCCGGTATCCTGGCCTACAAACTCCTCCCGGTTTCGCCCTTGCCGCAGGTGGACTTTCCCACCGTATCGGTATCCGCCGGTCTGCCCGGCGCCAGTCCCGAGACCATGGCAGCCACCGTGGCGACACCGCTTGAGCGAGCGCTGGGACGGATCGCCGGAGTCAACCAGATCACCTCATCGAGTAGCCTGGGCTCGACACGCGTCACCCTGCAGTTTGACCTGGATCGTGACATTAACGGCGCTGCCCGGGATGTGCAGGCCGCCATTAATGCCGCCCGTTCGCTCTTGCCCTCCGGGATGCCGTCCAATCCTTCCTATCGCAAAGTCAATCCGGCCGATGCACCGATTATGATCATTGCCTTGACCTCCGACACACTGACCCGTGGCCAGATGTTTGACGTTGCCGACACCGTATTGGGACAGAAATTGTCCCGGGTAAAAGGTATCGGCAATATTAACGTCGGTGGCGGATCGCAACCGGCGGTGCGAGTAGAACTCAATCCGATGCAGCTCAACCACTATGGAATCGGTCTGGAAACCGTACGTGCAGCTCTTGCCGCAAGCAATGCCAACCGGCCGAAGGGGTTTCTCGAAAACGATCAATATCACTGGCAGCTGCAGGCCAACGATCAGGCCCGCAAGGCCAGTGACTATCAGCCCTTGATCGTCAGTTATAAAAGCGGTGCGGCGGTTCGGTTAACCGATGTCGCCGAGGTCACGGATTCGGTTGTCGACCTTCGCAATGCCGGTTTGGTCGGTCGACAACCGGCGGTAATGCTGGTCCTGTTTCGTCAGCCGGGGGCCAATATTATCGAGACCGTGGATGGGGTGAAAGCCCTCATTCCCGAGCTGCAGGCCGCCATTCCGGCCGCCATCAAAATCAATGTGGTACTCGATCGCAGCCCGACCATTCGCGCCTCGCTCAGGGAGGTGGAACGTTCGCTTATCATCTCCACAATTCTTGTGATCCTGGTGGTTTTCGTATTCCTCCGCAACGGCCGGGCCACCGCCATTCCCGCCATTACCGTGCCGGTATCGCTGGTGGGCACCTTTGCCATAATGTTCTTGGCCGGTTTCTCCCTCAACAACCTGAGCCTGATGGCCCTGACTATTGCCACAGGATTTGTGGTGGATGATACCATCGTCGTCCTGGAAAATATCTCGCGGCATATCGAAAATGGCATGAAGCCGATGCAAGCCGCCCTGCAAGGTGCCCGTGAGGTCGGCTTCACCGTTCTGTCGATGAGCATCTCACTCATCGCGGTATTCATCCCTATCCTCTTTATGGGCGGAATTATTGGCCGTCTGTTTCGTGAATTTGCCGTCACCCTGTCCGTTGCCATCCTCATATCGCTCTTGGTATCGCTCACCACTGCGCCGATGCTCTGCTCCCGCTGGTTGAAGGCCCGCGAGGAAAAACCGCCCGGCCGGTTATTCTCGGCTAGTGAAAAGGCCTTTGCTTACATGCTTGACGGATACCGCCGTTCACTCGGCTGGTCCCTCCGGCATGGCACGCTAATAATGGCAATATTGTTGGCGACCATTGCCCTCAACGTCTATCTGTATGTCGTAGTTCCCAAAGGTTTTTTCCCGCAGCAGGATACCGGCCGTCTTACCGGAATGATCCGCGCCGACCAGAGCATCTCCTTCCAAGCCATGCAACAAAAGCTGCAGCGCTTCATCGAACTGGTCGGCAAGGACCCGGCTGTGGACCAGGCCATGGGTTTTACCGGTGGCGGACAGCGCAACACCGCCAACATGTTCATCACCCTCAAACCCTTGACGGAAAGAAAAGACAGCGCCGATCAAGTGATTTCAAGGCTGCGGAGGAGTCTCTCGGGGGAGGCCGGCGCCACCTTGTTTTTACAAGCCGTTCAGGATATTAATATAGGCGGCAGGGCCAGTGCCGCCCAATACCAGTACACCTTGCAGGGCGCCGAGCTGAACGAGCTGCGCGAATGGGCGCCGAAAGTGCAACAGGTGTTGAGCGAGTTGCCGATACTGGCCGACGTCAACACCGACCAGGAGGTAAAGGGCCTGCAAACCCTGCTGGTTTTCGATCGCGAGGCCATGGCCCGCCTGGGGTTGACCCAACAGCAAGTCGACGCTGTGCTGAACGATGCCTTTGGTCAACGACAGGTATCCACTATCTACAATGCGCTCAACCAGTACCGCGTTGTCATGGAGGTAGCACCCCGATATTGGCAGGATCCAGAGTCGTTGCACGCTATCTATCTGCAGACACCAAGCGGCAAACCCACACCCCTGTCGGAATTCACCACGTGGGGTTCGACCAATACCCCCTTGTCGGTGAACCACCAAGGACAGTTTGCCGCCACCACCGTATCGTTTAATCTGCCGCCCAAGGTATCGTTGTCGGATGCCACCGATGCCATCAACACCGTTCTGCGAACCGTCGGCCTGCCCACATCCATCCAAGGCAGTTTCCAGGGCAGGGCCAAGACCTTTCAGGATTCGCTAAAAACCCAACCCATGCTGATTCTCGCGGCGGTGGTGGCGGTGTATATCGTCCTGGGTATTTTATATGAAAGTGCAATCCACCCCATCACCATCCTCTCCACCTTGCCCTCCGCCGGAGTGGGCGCTCTTTTGGCCCTGCTGCTCTGCGGCAGCGAATTCAACGTCATTGCCCTGATCGGCGTGCTGTTGCTCATCGGAATCGTCAAAAAGAATGCAATTATGATGATCGATTTTGCCATCACCCTTGAACGTGAGCAGGGACTACTCCCGGAACAGGCTATTTTGCAGGCCTGCCTGCTCCGTTTCCGACCGATTATGATGACCACCATGGCAGCGCTGTTCGGTGCCCTGCCTCTGGCCTTGGGGCATGGCGACGGGGCCGAGATGCGAACTCCCTTGGGTATTTCGATTGTCGGTGGTTTAGTCGTCAGCCAGCTTCTGACTCTTTACACCACCCCCATCGTTTACCTGCTCCTCGACCGATTTCGTTTGTGGTGCCTGCAAGGGCGTAACGCCAGGCGCATTGCCCTGGTTTCTGGAGATTGAATGAACGGAATGCAAAGAAAAATGACGCGAGCGTCACTTATAGCCTTTCTTATCGGCCTTCTGCTGGCGAGCTGTACGGTAGGGCCGGAGTACCAAAGGCCGCAAGTGGATCTTCCTGCGAGTTATAAGGAAAGCGCCCGATGGAAAACCGCCCAGCCGGAGGACGACAGCCCCCGCGGCCCCTGGTGGACCATCTTTGCCGATAAAGATCTTGATCGGCTGATGGAAATGCTCGACCGGCAAAATTTTTCCATCGAGCAGGCGGAAGCACAATTCCGGCAGAGCCAGGCCTTGCTGCGTGAGACCAGAGCCGGCCTCATGCCGTCGCTTTCGCCGACGGCATCGGTAACCCGTGGGGTCTCGGCCCCTGGTGCCAATACCGGCAACCAATACTCTTTAGGGGCAAGCGTCGGCTGGGAAATAGATATCTGGGGCAGTGTCCGCAGGGCTATTGAGGCCGGTGAAGCCAAACAGGCGGCCAGCGCCTCTCAGATAATGGCCATTCGTCTCAGCAGCCAGGCACAACTGGCCAGCGCCTATTTGCAGTTGAGGGTTGCGGACAGGCAATTGGAACAGTTGCAAGCCAGTGAAGAGACCCTACGGCAAACCCTGACAATCACAGGGAATCAATATGCCGTCGGCATTGTTTCCCAGGCAAGCGTTGCTCTGGCAGAGAGTCAGCTGAAGGCCGCCCAGGCGCAACTCCTGCAGAAGCTCCTCGGCCGGGAGCAGCTTGAGCACGGGATTGCCGTGGCACTCGGACAGGCTCCGGCCGATTTTTCTCTGCCGCCAACCACCCTGATGCCGCGTTTGCCGCAGATCCCCGCTGGTCTGCCTTCAACGCTTTTGCAACGAAGACCCGATATTGCTATTGCCGAAAGGAACATGGCAGGGGCCAACGCCCAGATTGGCGTGGCCACCTCGGCGTACTTTCCCGTCTTAACGCTGTCCGCCAGTGGCAATTATCGGAGTAACACCCTTGTTGTCTGGATCAGTGTCCCCAACCGCATATGGTCTCTCGGTCCCCAGTTGGCCGGCACGTTGTTTGACGGTGGCCTGCGCCGCGCCCGGACAGACGAGGCGATTGCCGCCTATGATGCAAGTGTTGCGAGCTATCGCCAGATTGTGCTGAATGCCCTGCAGGCGGTCGAGGACAATCTCTTAGCTCAATATCTGCTGGCCGAAGAAGCCGAATTGCAACAGGCGGCAGTAGATGCGGCGATACGCGCCGAGAAAATCACCCTCAATCAATATCGGGCCGGCACCGTCGGCTATCTCGGGGTGCTGGCTGCCCAAAACAGCCGAATTCTGACCGAGAGCACCCTTTGGAATATTAAAAATAATCAGTATAGCAGCTGCATAGCATTAATCAATGCCATTGGGGGGAGTTGGTGAGATCCTGCCATGAAAGCTCTCGCTTGTTGACATGAAGGTGAGAATAATGCAATGGATTAAAATGGAATACCATCCACTCTTTATAGATTCCAAATTTTATGAGACCCTATGAAACCACTCATCGGCATTACCACCTATTTTGTTTCCAACGAAGAACTGGAAGGCCGCAGAGTGCGTGGGGCGGAAGGACAGTATATGCTGATGTCCAACCTGGATTACTCCCGCAGTGTGCTTGAGGGCGGCAGAATTGGTGCAGCGATTAGACGGATTGCTTCTCAAGGAAGCCGTTGCAGTGCTCCCTGAGCTCCAGAAAAAATACTTGGGACATCATGGACAATAAAGCTTTTCAACCAGACATTTATCTTGAACGTATTCATCATTTGGGGCACGTGCCTCTTTCTGAAGCGGGCCTTGCCGACCTTCACCGCGCCCAGGTTTGTACTATTCCTTTTGAAAACTTTGACATTCTCCTGGGCCACGGCATATCTCTCGCATACGTTGACATTTTTGATAAGCTTGTGCGCAATGACCGCGGCGGCTATTGTTTTGAACTGAATGGTTTGTTTCTTATGGCCCTGCAGGCTTTCGGGTTTGATGCCCGACCGATCTTAGCCAGAGTTCATCGAAGCGGAACGCCGATGGGACGAGGACATCAAATTTCTCTGGTAGACTTGCTGGGAAGGAAGTGGATTACCGATGTCGGGTTCGGTTCTCCGCATTTGCCTTTCCCCCTGCCGCTCGAGATCAACCGTGTCGCAACCCATAACAAAGAGAGCTTTCGGTTTATTGAGGCAAAACCGTACGGCATCATGCTGCAAACCTTGCAAAAGGGCCGTTGGCAGGATCTCTACAGTTTCGATTTGGAACATGTATGCCCGAGTGATATCATCTATGGGAATCATTACACCTCGACCCATCCTGACTCCTTTTTTACATGTAGCCGTGTCGCGGCTCTGGCAAAGCAAAACGGACGGACCACGCTTTTCAACCATACGCTCAGACAGTTCACCGCAGGCACTGAACACGTGCAGGAATTGATGGAGGGGCAGATGTACCTCAAGGCGTTGAAGGATCATTTTGGTATTGACCTCAAGCTCCCCTATGCGGCGTTGCCTCCGCTTCAGCCCCAAAATACCGAAAAAATAAGGAGTATTGGCTTTTAAAAGAAGAGTTGCATCGGTTATAGTACGTTACTCTTGCCTCGCCGGCGAGGTGCACCTCTGTAAAGATGAACACAGTGGCGAAAAAAGTCTCTGCGAGTTGTAAGGAGAAAACAACAATGACTGATATTCCAGTATATATGGTAGTGAATCTTGTGGTGACCGATGCCGAAACCTATCGAAAATACGAAAAGGGCTTCTTCCCCATTCTGAAGAAATATGGGGGCGAGTTTGTTACCTATGACGATCAACCGCTGCATCTCGAAGGTTGTTCTCCAAGGAGCGGGAGGATGATCATTTTTCGTTTCCCTTCTGAACAGGCGGCAAAAGAGTGGTATGCCGATGCCGATTACCAGGCCCTGTCGGAATTCCGGCGGGCAGGCACCAGGATGGAGTCGCTGACCTTGGTCCACGGCTTGCCGTCGCGGAAATAAAAATATGCCTCCTGCATCTGACTCTGCAAATATTCAAAAACAAACACCCACGCGGGGAGATGAACATATCCCAATGCCGGCTGAAAATGACACCATCACAACTGTACCGCTGAAAATTGAAGACTGGCTGACGGTGATTGTCATGGCACTTCTGGCATCAATCACCTTTGCCAATGTTCTGGTGCGGTACTTCACCAACCATTCGTTTGCCTGGACGGAAGAGATCTCGGTTTTCCTCATGATTGTCCTGGCGCTGGTGGCCGGTTCTGCTGCGGTTGCCCGTAATTGCCATATCCGTATTGAGTATTTTGCCGACAAAGGATCCCCCGGACGCAGGCGCGGCCTTGTACGTTTTGGTGCCAGTATTGTCTTTATCTTGTTTGCCCTGCTGGCGGCCTTGAGTTTTCGCATGGTCTGGGACGATTTTCGATTCGGCGAAACCTCCCCTGGCATCGGTGTGCCGCAGTGGTGGTACTCTGTCTGGTTGCCAATACTGTCCAGCGCCATTGCCCTGCGGGCGTTGGGATTGTTTATTCGGAAGGGACATAACGAATGATTGGCGCCCTGCTTTTTGTAATCTTCATCGTACTGATGTTGGCAGGTGTGCCTATCGGCGCTGCCATGGGTTTTGCGGCGGCGGTGGCGATTGCTTTGGCTAACCGAGACACGCAGTGGTTCGGCCTCTTGGCCATACCGCAAAATTTTTATGCGGGCCTTGGCAAATATCCGCTT
>JBBRGP010000125.1:0-7290 GCA_038224105.1 Desulfobulbales bacterium
GGGTGGTCGAGGAGTTCCAGAACACCGATGAATGGGACGGGAAGGTCAATGACCCCGACAAAAAAGGGGGCAGATGGGTGAGTCTTAGAGGGGATGACGGGTTTCGCTATTATGGCAGCCATCTGGAGAGTGTCTCTGAAGAAATAAGGGTCGGGCAACGCCTGCGGGCGGGAGACCTTCTCGGCTATATCGGCAATTCCGGGAACGCCAAAGATACGCCAGCCCATCTCCATTTCGGAATCTCGTATATATCGACACCGTACAGCTGGCAAACACGAAGAGGTGAAATAGCACCGTATCATTTCCTGCGATGCATTTTGCGGGAAGGGTGCAATCCGCGGGCGATGCTTCCACGATAAACGGGAGAGGAGGTTAAGCCCGGAACACTTATTGATCAGCCGTTGCTGCGGATTTTCGGGAAAAGGGCGATAATCGGGACGGCAAACAGGGGGATGCAGGTGATGACGGTGAGGACGGGGCGGATGGTATAGGTGTCCGCCAGTTTCCCGACGATCGGGGTGATCGCGCCGCCGAGGCCGTAGGCGAAGCCCATCATCAGGCTGGCGACCATGGACCGGCCTTTTGGGGCGAGAGTCTGGGCCATGGTGACGCCGAGGGGGAGGGGCGCCAGGACAAAGGCGCCGGCCAGGGCCGAGCCGAAATAGACCCAGCCGCCGTCGAGCTGCAACAGCAGCCAGAGGACTGGGGCCATGCCCAGGTAGGAAAACAGAAAGACCGGTTTAAAGCCGATGCGGTCCGAGATATGGCCGGACAGGAGGCCGCTGACGGTGCCCGACACCGTGAACAGCGAGTAGATCGCCCCGGCCGACACGACGCTGAAACCCTCCTGAACATAGAGGACCGGCATGAAGGTCAAAAATGACTGGCCGACCAAGGCCCGCAGGAACATGACCAGCCAGATGAGGGCAATAACCTTCCAGGCGCTCCCCAGACTTTCCTTGAGCGCCCCGAAAAAGCCGGCATGCCTCATCCCTTCGCTTTGCGGCTTTGGCACCACCCGGACCAGAAACGCCAGGACCAGCAGGCCGGCGAGCATGGTCAGCGGCATGGCGCCCAGTCCGAACCAGGCGACGTACCAGGTGATGAACAGGGGGCCGAGGCCGAAGGCGAGGGTGCCGCCGGTGTTGAATACCGACATCGAAAAGCCGGCCTTATTGCCGGCGTAGAGGGGAACCATGCCGGTGACCGAAGGGTGGAACATCGACGAGCCGATGGAACCCAGGGCGACAAAGAGGAGCAGTACCCAGAAATTCGGGGCGATGCCGGTAAGCGGAATGCAGAAGATGGTCAGCGCCAGGCCGGTGAAGATGAAGGTCCGGGTCTGGTAACGGTCGGCGAGGTAGCCGACGGTCGGCTGGACGATGAAGGCGAGCAGGCGCATGGTCCCGGCGATGATCCCGACCTGGGTCAGGCTGAGACCGAGCTTGTCGACAAAAACCGGGAACAGCGGGCTGATAAAGGCGGTGTAAAAGTCGCCGGTAAAATGGATGAGGGTCAGGGCGAGGAGGATTTTCAGATTGGCGGACATGTGGCGGGATCCAGGGAGTTGGGCAGGCCGGGTTGCCTGCCGGTTATGGTCGGCGGTCATCCTGTTTTCAGGCTCGCGGTGGCGAAGCAGGTAGAATCTATAAACACGAAAATTGCAAGTGCACGGATGTAATTTTACGGAATTGGCGGCAGGATCAGAATTTCTGACGTGTTCGGGGTGCTACAGAAAGAGTGGCTTGAGGTGCCGTTCAAACAGGTTGTCGCGCACCTGCCGACCGACTCCCTCGCGGTGGGTGTTGAGCGCCGCTAAATACTCCTCGCCGAATTCCGCCGCAACTTTATAGCTGACATGGAGGAGCTGGCGGAGGTTGCGGTCGTAGTCCGGGCAGTGCTGGTCGTGGCGGATGGCCCGGGCCAGGCGGTCGGGATTCCAGGCGGCGACGGTCTCGGGGCGCGGCAGAGCATTTCGGTCGATATCGATGACGCGGGCATAGGGCTGGCAGAGCGCCTCGAAGCGGCCGTAACCGGCGCGATAGATCCCCTTGACCAGCTCAGCCGCCGGGCCGCCCGCCTCGGCCAGACCGATCAATTCCTCCAGCCAGGACGTCCCGGCGGTCTTGACATGGACCCCGGCGCCGTGGGCGGCAAGGGCCCGGCGGATACCGGGGTAGATAGAGAATTTATCGCTGCCGCTGTGGACGGAGAGCTTCAGGTCGACGGGCAGGCCGAAATCGGCGACCGCCCGGCGGATGACCAGGATGTCGTCGCTGAATTCCCGGTCAAAGCGGGCGACGTCGCCCTGATAGTCGACCCCCTTGTTGAAGCGGCCGGTGAATTTCGGGGCGATGGTCTGCACCGGGATCCGGTGCAGAGCGATGGCGGCGAGGATAAAAAACAGCTCCTCGGGGCTTTGCGGTTCGGCGGTTTCGTCGATCGACACCTCGGTGATAAAGGTGTCGGCGCCTTTTCTTCCCTCGATATGGCGATAGATTACGGCGGCCTGCTGGACGGCGAACAGGTATTTTTCGGCAATCGCCGACAGCCGCTCGTCGCTGACGTTCAGCGGCTCGGCGATGCCTTCGATGATCAGCCTCCCGTCGGGGCGGGAAAAGCGGGCGACAAAGTCGGCGAGATCGGCATCCGCCGCCCTTTTGCCGATGAAGTCGGCGACATCGATGGTGAAGAAATCGCTCGGTTCGATGAAGGGCTCGACATTGGCCAGATTGATATGGTCGGCGTCGACATGGTAGGAGCCGGTCCAGTCCGCCACCCGGACCGCCTGATCCGCCTCGCGCCGGACGTCGGCGGGGGTCGTGCCGACGATTGCGTGCTCGCGCTGGGACTTATTCCAGACGATGCCGAGTTCGACACCCGCCGCTACGGCCAGAGCGATCGCCGCCAGCTGGGCGTCGCCCTGCCGTCCGAAGCGGTCGCCGGTACCGAAGGAATATTTGGCAAGTTTCATAGAGATTCTCCCTGCGAGAGATGCGGTTTTTACCGGCTGTAAGCGGTGGAGGTGGTGGCCCCGCCGCTGCCGGTCCAGTCGGTGTGGAAAAATTCGCCGCGCGGCCGGTCAACCCGCTCGTAGGTGTGGGCGCCGAAGTAGTCGCGCTGGGCCTGGAGCAGGTTGGCGGGGAGTCTGGCCGTGCGCAGCCCGTCGTAATAGGCGAGGGCCGCCGACAGACAGGGCGCGGCAATGCCGGCGGTGGCGGTGAGGCCGATGATCGTTCGCAGATCGGCCTGGGTCCGGTTCACGTCGCCCGCGAAGGTTGGGGCGAGGAGCAGGTTGGCCAGGTCCGGGTCGCCATGATAGGCGGCGGCGATCCGGTCGAGGAAGATTGAGCGGATGATACAGCCGCCCCGCCAGATCCGGGCGACCGTCGCGAAATCGAGGTTCCAGCCGTGGGCGTGCGATGCCTCGCGGAGCAGGGCGAATCCCTGGGCATAGGAAATAATCTTGGCGCAGTAGAGGGCGCCTTCGAGACGACGGAGGACCTCGTCGGCGTTGCCGCCAAAGGGTGCTGCCGGGCCGGCGAGGCGTGCGGCCGCCTGCTCGCGCATCTCTTTTTGCGCCGAGATGCAGCGGGCAAAGACCGCTTCGCTGATGAGCGACAAGGGGATGCCGTGGTCAAGTGCTGAATTAACCGTCCATTTGCCGGTGCCCTTCTGGCCGGCGCTGTCGAGGATGAGATCGACGGTTGGCCGGCCGTCCTCCTCCCGGTGGCCAAGGATGTCGGCGGTAATCTCGATCAGATAGCTCTGCAACTCGCCCTCGTTCCAGCGCTTGAACACCTGCTGCTGGGCTTCCGGGCCGAGACCGAGCAGCTGGCGCATGATCTGGTAGGACTCGCAGATCAGCTGCATGTCGCCGTACTCGATGCCGTTATGGACCATCTTGACGAAATGGCCGGCCCCCTCCGGACCCATCCAGGCGCAGCAGGGTGCGTTATCCTTGGCCCTGGCGGCGATGGCGGTGAAGATTTTTTCAAGGTGCGGCCAGGCGGCGACGGAGCCGCCCGGCATGATCGACGGCCCTTTGAGCGCCCCTTCCTCGCCGCCGGACACCCCGGTGCCGATGAACAGCAGACCTTGAGCCGTGAGCGACCGGTACCTCCTGAGGGTGTCGCCGGGGTTGGAGTTGCCCCCGTCGATGATGATATCGCCGGTCTCCAGATGGGGAAGAAGCTGGTCGATGAACTGGTCCACCGCCTCGCCGGCCTTGACCATCATCATGACCCGGCGCGGCCGCTCCAGGGCGGCGACGAAATCGCCCACCGTATGAAAGCCGTCGATCGTCTTGCCTTTGGCCCGGGCGGCGAGAAAGGCATCGACTTTCGCCGAAGTCCGATTATAAACGGCGACCGAAAAGCCTTTATCGGCCATGTTGAGGACCAGATTTTCGCCCATTACCGCCAGGCCGGCGACGCCTATTTCCGCTGTTTTCATCATCATCCGCTCCTTTCTGTCTGTTTCAGCCAGGCGATTATCGCCGCGGCAAGCTGTTCCGGGCCGGGGCCGATATCTAGGCGCAGGCCGTCCGTCGGTTCCTCCATGGTCGCCAGCTGGCTGATCAGGAGATCCTTGTTCATATACTGGTGGCTTCTTGCCGCGATTCGCGCCTGGAGCAGGTCGAGATCGCCTTTGAGATAGACCGATACCACCTGGTGCTGGTCGACACCGAGAAGGTCGCGATATTTTTTTTTCAAGGCGGAGCAGGCGAGCACCAGATTTTCCCCGGCCGCCTGGGTTCGGGCGATGCGGGCCGCCAGCGTTTCCAGCCAGCCCTGGCGGTCCTGGTCGTTCAGCGGGATGCCGGCCCGCATTTTATCGACGTTGTCCTTCCGGTGATAGTCGTCGGCGTCGTTGAAGGGCCAGCCGAACCGGGCCGCGAGAATCCTGCCGACGGTGGTCTTGCCGCAACCCATCGGGCCGATAAGGACGATGACCATGGTCCTAGTCCTCCAGCGGTTCTATGCCGAAATAGTTGACGGCGTTGCGGTAGCTGATCTCGCCGATGGTCTCGCCGAGCAGCTGAACATCATGCGGCAGTTCGCCTCTTTCCATAAAACTGTCGTCAAGAAAGGCTTTCATAGGGCGCGCACCAGGATCGGTTTTGGCAGGCGATGGAGAATCTCGCCCGCTTTCTCGACCAGGAGGATGCCTTCGTCCTCCCGGTTGCGGTAATCTTCTGGGTCGAGGGTGGTCGGATCGAGGTAGCCGAGATTGATCTTGCGGCAGATCTCCCGCGGGATGGCCGAGGCCAGCACCACCTCGATCCGCGGTTTCTCGATGCCGCCGGCCATGGTGCCGAGGCCCCGGACGTGGGTGGAGTGGGCGAGGACCCCGCGCGGGATATTGGCAAACTGCGCCGGGGCGGCAAGAAAATAATCACGGACATGGTAGCCGATCCGTTCCATGTAGATCCCCCAGGTTCTCGATATCTCGGTGATATGCGGGGCGTAGATGATGAGCCGGCCGCCGACGGCGACCACTTGTTCGAGCTTATACATGACCTTGCCGCCGGTCCAGATCTCGTCGTACATCGGCGGGCAGACCCCGAAAACGGTATGGTAGGGTTTTTCTTTCACTACCACGTGAACCTTTTCCGACAGGTCGGCGGCGAGCGACCAGGCGGCATGACAATCGCCGCCAAAAAGACCGTAGAGTTCGGTCGCCGATTTGACCACCATCGCCAGACAGTGCACCGGTTTTTCGACAAAGCGCATCGCCCGGTTGATGACCTCGCGCACCGGGGTATGTTTGATGCCGATGGTCCCCGGGCAGGTGACGACCGCCCCCAGCCAGTGGAAGGCGTGGAGGAACTCGCCGCCGGAGATGCCGGGGAAGAGGTATTTGGCCCCGCCCGAGTAACCTACCACCTCATGGGGAAAGACCGGGCCGAGGATGATGATCTGGTCGTAGTCAAAGATTGCCCGATTGATATCGATCGGCACCCGCTCGCTCAGTACGCCGCCGGACAGTTCCTCGATTTCCTCTTTGTCGAGCCAGCCGATGCGGGCGAGGGTGTCGGGGAGGTCCCAGCGGTGATTGAAAAAGCGGCTGTCCGGCCAGCATTCCCGCCTCTGCCGCTCGGAGATACCGTAGAGGGTGATGATCTGGGCCTCGGTCAGCGGGGTATGGGTGCCGAGGGCCACCATGAAATCGAGGCGGGCGGCCTCCTTACCCATCAGCTGACCGAGACTGCCGACCATCAGGGGTAATGGACAGGTGCGGGTGGTATCCGGGGTGAGCACCAGGACCCTCCGGCCGACAAAGAGCGCCGGCGGGATTGAATCCCGGACGATCCTGGAAATCTCCGTCTCGCTCAGTGGTCTGTCCGGTGCACCATGGCCTTCGGTCATCTGGTCCTCTCTCAAATATTGTCAATGAGATAGCCGCTGTCGACCGGCAGCGACACGCCGGTAACAAAGCCCGAAACCCCGGCGCTGGCGAGAAAGAGGGTGCTCCGGCCAGTTCCCCGACCTGGCCGAAGCGGCCAAAGGGGTATGGCCCAGCGCCGCCCGGCCGCGCACGGTATATTCGCCGGTTGTATCGTCGATCAGCGGCTTTTGTTCTAATTCTTAACGAAGCCGGGCACTCTTGTCAAGAGCTTTATTTATTCATTAAAGTATCTTGTTTTAATTTTTCTCCATAATTCATCTATCTGGAGTTGCGGTATAAAAATGAATTTTCGTCCTGAGTTGCACCGGCCATGGCCCCGGTTCAATATTGACAGAAAGGAAAAATTGTACCATTAATTCATTCATGAAATTACATTCCTTTGCTCTAGGGTCCGGTCGCCCCACTGGTGTTGCCAGCCGCTATCAGCGGGGTGCAAAATGGCGGTAGCAAACCGGAAACTGATGCGGGCGATCAACCGCTTTGCCATCCTCCATGCCATCCGGGACGCCGGGACGGTCTCGCGGGTCGATCTCGCCCGCCGGACCGGGCTCAGCCAGGCGACGGTGACCGGCATCACCGCCGAACTGCTGCGCGAAGGAATGCTCCTCGAGCAGCCGCGGGGCCGGTCGGATGGCGGCCGGCGGCCGGTGCCGCTCGCACTCAACCCCCGGGGGGCCTATACCGTCGGCGTCCACCTGGCGGTGGACCAGATCTCGGTGGTGCTCATGGATCTCCAGGCCGGGATCCTCAAAAGCCATACCAAACTGCTCGCTGCCGACAGCCTGGCCGACGGGCCGATCGTCGAGCTCGTGGTCGAGTCGGCGCAGACCTGTCTCTGGCAGGCGGATTTTTCCAAAAAACAGATCTCCGGGATCGGCG
>JBBRGP010000126.1:0-7241 GCA_038224105.1 Desulfobulbales bacterium
TCCCGTATCTACATGCTTAGTTCCGTGCTTTGGGTCTCGCGTTGGGAACTCAGTCGGAACATAGATTTCCCGCGGCCAGCCTGTTAAATCTCATCCCCTGAATGACAGACGGCGTTCAGGCGACCAGCCCATTGAGTCGACGCCCCGGATCCGGTCCTATGGGCGAGAACCGGTGGAACGGCAGTATGACAGGTTAAGCTGCTACTGCGTAGTTATAATCGTCTGCGATTATATTTAAGTTCTATCGGTTTTACGAGCAAATAGAAGCTCGGCATGCAACAGTAAGCTTACACATCCCCGTCGAATCCGTTTCGCCCCCTTATCTTGAAACGACTGTCTTTGTTGATTTTTACCTGGTGGTTACTGCCGGTTATGGTGCATCTCCCGCTGGATTTCGCGGTTGCTCTGCTGTTCCTTGAGGGATGCCCTCTTATCGTACTCCCGCTTGCCGCGGGCCAGACCGAGTTCGACTTTGGCCCGGCCGTTTTCTTTAAAGTATATCTTCAGCGGGATGAGGGCAAGGCCTTTTTCGTTCATCTTGCCAATCAGTTTCCTGATTTCCCGCTGGTGGAGGAGCAGTTTGCGGACCCGGAGCGGATCGTTCGGGTTATGGGTGGCAAAGGTATAGAGCGAGATATGGACGTTGTACATCAGCACCTCGCCGCGGCCGTCGATCTTGACATAGCCGTCGCGCAGGCTGGCCTTGCCCGCCCGCAGCGATTTGACCTCCGGTCCGGACAGCACCATTCCCGCCTCGTAGGTGGCATCGATATGGTAATCGTGGGAGGCCTTTTTGTTCTTGGCGACAATCTTGACGCCCGAGATCTTTTTAGCCGTTGTCATATTACTTCACCTGCTTCTTTCTCACGCCGAGGTCGCCCGAATCGCTTCCTCATAGGTGGTTATGCCGCGCTTGACCTTACTCCACGCGTCCTCGCGTAAGGTAGTCATTCCTTCCCGGATTGCAACCTGGCGCATCTCGAGGGTATGGGCATCGCTTGCGACCATCTTTTTAATCTGGGAGGACATCGGAAAAATTTCGAAAATTCCGCAGCGCCCCTTATAGCCGGTGCCCCGGCACTCCCGGCAGCCCTTGCCCCGCTTAAGAGAGATATTGCCGGTTTCGGCAACGGGGAAGCCCAACTTCAGCAGTTCTTCCCCCTTCATCTCAAAGGTCTCGACGCATTCGGTGCAGATCATCTTCACCAGCCGCTGGGCGATGCACCCGAGCAGGGTCGAGGCGATCATGAAGGGCTGCAGGCCGAGGTCCCGGAGCCGGAGAATCGACGATACCGCGTCGTTGGTATGCAGGGTCGAAAACACCAGATGGCCGGTCATTGCCGCCTGGACCGAGTGGGCGGCCGTCTCCTGGTCGCGGATCTCGCCGATCATGATGATATCGGGGTCCTGCCGGAGGATATTGCGGAGAATCGTCGAAAAGGTGATGTCGATGAGCGGCTGGACGGCGATCTGGTTGAACTCGTCATGGACCATCTCCACCGGATCCTCGATGGTGACGATGTTCTTTTCCGGGGTGGCGATCTCTTTCAGGGTCGAGTAAAGCGTCGTCGATTTACCACTGCCGGTCGGACCTGTCACCAGAATAATGCCGTGGGGCGAGTTGATAAACGATTTGTACACCTCCATGTCCCGCCGCGAAAAGCCGAGGCTGTCGACCTGCTGGAAGATCAGGTCGGAATCGAGGATGCGCATCACCACCTTTTCGCCGAAGGCCACCGGCACGGTCGAGACCCGGATCTCGACATCCTTGCCGCTCTTCTCGCCAATCTTGATCCGGCCGTCCTGGGGCCGGCGCTTTTCGGCGATATCCATCCGGGCCAGGAATTTGATGCGCGAGGTTATGGCGGAATGGACCGCCTTCGGCAGGTTGTAGATGGTATGGAGGGCGCCATCGATGCGAAAGCGCACCATCGAGACCTTGCGTTTCGGCTCGATGTGGATATCGCTCGCCCGCTGCTCGAGGGCGTAGTGGAAAATGTGGTTGACCGCCGATTTGATATGCTGATCGGAGGAAGTGATCTCCTTGGTCGCGGAGATTTTGACATACCTTTCGAGGTTGCCGATATCGACGGAACTGCTGGCCCCGGCGGCAACCCCGAACTGGTCCTCGGCGGCGCTGATCGACCGCTGAAAGCCGAAAAACTCGGCGATGATCCGTTTGATATCGGCTTTGGTGGAAATATACGGTCTGATTTTGACCTGATTGGCCTGTTCGATATCGGCCAGAACTCCCTGGCAATCGGGATGGTAGATGGCCGTTTCCAGCAAACCCTCCTCCATCTTGAAGGGCAAAATCAACTGCCTGATCGCGAAATTGCGGGGAATGGTCTTGGTGGCGACCTCCATATCCAGGTCGAGGGGGTCAAGTTTTTTAAAGGGCAGCTTGTTCTCGGCGGCTACCGCCCGCATAACCATCTCCTCGTCGACCAGCCGTCCGTCTCCGCCAATCAGCTTGAGATTGAAGGCGGTGACGATATCGACCATATCCGGGTAGTCCTTGTCGACTTCGCCATCCTTGCTGGCCAGCCGCAACAGCTTCTGCCGTTGCTTGCCTTTTTCGAGGATGACGAACTCCCGTTGCTTGGGGCTCAGCACCCGCGATTTGACGAGGACATCAAGCAGCGTATCGTTATTCAGAAATTTCATGGAGATACCTTTTATACAGAAGATTGCGGTGAGTGTCCTATTCTCCCCGGCAACTCATGATTTTGCAACGACATTCTGACAATTTCCCGGGAATCGTCAGAACAGTGCGCGGAGGGTCCGCAGATTGACCCGGTCTTCCTCCAGGCTCTCGCCCTTCGGCGTCTCGAGGACCATCGGCAGCCCGGCAAAACGGGGATCGTTAAGGAGGTTGCGAAAGCCCTCCAGACCGATGGCCCCCTGGCCGATGTGCTCATGGCGGTCGACCCGGCTGCCCCTTTCTTTCTTCGAGTCGTTGAGGTGAAAAAGATGAATGTTGTCAAGCCCCACCGTCCGCGCCAAAGCGGCAACCGTTGCCTGGTAACCTTCCGTGCTGCGCAGTTCATAACCGGCGGCGAAGATATGGCAGGTATCGACGCAAACCCCCAGCAGCTCGGGATATTTGCAGGTCACGAGAATAGAGGCAAGTTCCTCGAAACTGCTCCCAAGCCCGGTGCCCTGGCCGGCCGTGGTCTCGAGCAGCACCCGTACCCGGCCACCACTTGCCTCGAGAATCCGGTCAAGGCCCTCGACCACTCGATCAAGGCCGGCTGCTATACCATCTCCCCCGTGCGAACCGGGGTGGAGAACCACGGCGGGAATGCCGAGATCATTGCACCGCCTCAGTTCCAGGGCCAGATTTTCGATCGATTTTTCCTGGAGTTCCTCCTTGCCGGAAGCGAGATTGACCAGGTAGGAGGCATGGGAGGCGATGACCATGTTGCCGCTTGCCAGATGAGCTCGTCGGAACAGGGAGATTTCCTCGGCGGCCAACGGGGCCGGCCGCCACTGCCGCTGATTGCGGGTAAAGATCTGCAGAACCTCGCCGCCGGCCTCGGCGATCCGAGCGAAGGCCAGATGCAGGCCGCCGCTGACCGACTCATGCGCTCCCAACCAGCCCATGCCTGCCCGGCGGTTAATTGGTCCGGCCCTGCGCCGCTTCCAGTTCCCGCACCGCTTCCTCATAGGTCTGGGTGGTGAACTTGAAAATCCGTGCCTGGTAAAACCGTTTTTGGGCAACATCGACCATGGCAGCCTGCTGTTCGACGCGAACCGCTTCCATCACCAGTCCATTTGCCCAGTAAGCGGTGGCCAGGGTATCGAGGATGTAGCCTTTCGGCTGGAGGCTGGCCGCGGCCCGCGCCAGGGTCAGTGCCTTGAATGGATCCCGGAGCCTCAGATCGTTGCTGGTCAGCAGCAGCCAGGCCAGGTTGTTCATGATTTCCGGATTGGCCGGCTCCAGGCTGAAGGCCTTTTCGTAGGCGGCCAACGCCTTTTCCTCCATCTTTTTGGTGAGCATCAGATCGCCGATGAGACGCTGCCAGAGGGCGCGATCCGGCTCCTACTTGACCTTCTGCAGCAACACGGTTTCGGCAAAGTTTTCCTGATAGCGGGTGGCCAGATCCTCGGTTGGAATCTGGCGGACCAGAAGACCGGCGAGCAGCACCACCGCCACATAGGCAAAAAGGCTCCAGCGGACCTTTCGGTCATGACGCTTGATGACTCCGGGATCCTTCTCGGCCCGCTCCAGGCAGTCGATACGCTCGCCAATGCCGAAATGGTGCCAGTTCCTTTCATCCCGGATATTGCCGCTCAGGATTGCAATCTTCTCGAAGGCCGAGATCATCGCCCGTCCGTTGCCGATCGCCGCCAGGCTGAAAAGATCGGCCTGGCGCTCGAAATTACGGATAAAATACCCGAAAATAAAGCGGAAATAGACGAGCAGAAAGAGCAGCAGAGGAACCGCGCCGACCAGGGTCAACACCGTGTCGGCGGCGATACCGCTGTCCAGAACCATCTTGTTGAGAAATTCCTGAGAAAGCAGAAGGTACACCAGAGGCTCGGCCAGCATCCCGGCCAGCAGGCTGAAGCCGCCGAGGAGAAATACGTAGAGCAGCAGATGAAACTTCTTCACATGGCCTATCTCGTGGGCCATGACCGCCTCAAGTTCCGCCCGCGACATGGTCTCGATCAGGGCCGGGGTGATAAGGATGTAGCGGAGACCGGGGACGATGCCCATGACCCCGGCGGTCAGCGCCCGCCCTTCAAAGAGCGGCCAAAGGTAAAATTCGGCGGAAAAATTGTGGGTGGCGCAAAAGGTGTCGAGCTGGTTTTTCAGATAACCCTCCGGCAGTTTCTTGCAGCCCCACAGCCACCGCACCAGCGGCGGGAAAAAGATCATGACGAAGAGGAGAAAGACACCGAAGAGCAGTAGATCGCCCCACTGCGAGGCTACCAGCTTCTGCAGTCCGGGCAGCGGCACCAAGGCGATGATATCGTAGAGCAGGGAGATGACGATCCACGGCAGGACAATGGGCAGGTTGGCCCTGATGTTCGAGCGGATGAAGGCGGATGTCCGGTGTTTTTGCCCAAAGATATGCTCATAGTTCTTCTTACCGGCCCGCCACATCAGGGCCAGGTAGAAAATAAAGAGCGTCAGTCCGGCAAAATTGACCAAGGCCGGCATGGCCTTGCCAAAAGACAGCAGCGACAGGTAATATTTGGGATCGCAGCAGTACAGGGTCGCACCGAAAAATCCCAAAGCGGCAACGGCCAGTTGTTTTTCCGTCCGGAAATATCCGGCGGAGGTCAAAGCCCGCGATCTGCCGAAAAGTTTTACGGCGAACTGGCTATAGACCACGGGCAGAACAAGAAAAAGAGCCAACGCCTGCCAACCGGGCAGCAGTGGCGTTTCCGGCACACTCTCAATGGTGAATAGAAAGATCGCGACCAGGAAAAAGATCAGGTTTGAATACATCAAGGGGGGTCACCGGCGGTTCTGGGTCGAGGGGCTGACGATCAACATCGATTATTTTTGAAGAATAATTACACTTTCTTGTTTGGCAACAGCGGCGCCGGGGGTGAGCAACAGTTGGGCTAATGGTGCTTCCGCCCTGATTTTTCCACCATCTTTATCTTTTTTGATTGACTTTTCCGTCAATGTCATTTTATATAAACTGTTTTATCGTCAGAGAAGCGGGCGTATAGCTCAGTTGGTAGAGCCATCGGCTCATAACCGATCGGTCGTAGGTTCGAATCCTACTGCGCCCACCATTAATACAGCAGCTTCTGACCAGAAACAACGGGTTCCTTGAAAAAACAAATTCTTTACACACAAAAAGGGGAAAGCATAACACCCCTGGTACATACACTCCGATGCGGGCAAAAAATGCCCGAACCGGCGAGGTCAAGAAAAAGGTACATTCCCAGCGGAGTGTACCTTTTTTGTTTTACCGCTTGAATGCGAGTAAATTTGTTATGACAGCAAGAGTAAAGGACATTCTCGCCAGCCTCAACGCCCTGGCGCCATTCAAGATGGCCGAGTCGTGGGACAACGTCGGGCTGCTGGTCGGCAATCCGGAGCAGGAGGTAACCGCAATCCTTGCCGGACTCGACCCGACCAACCGTCTCATTGAAGAGGCTATCAGCCTCGGCGCCAACACCGTCATCACCCATCATCCGGTCATCTTCAAGCCTCTTTCAGCAATCAATACCGCTGCCCCCGAAGGCCGACTGCTTGAGAAGGCCCTTGCCAACCGCATCGCGATCATCGGCAATCACACCAATTTCGACAGTGCCCCGGATGGGGTCAACGCCATCCTCGCCCAGCAGCTCGGCCTGGAAAGCTCGGTCCCGCTCGTCCCCGCGTCCGAGGGTTCACCGGATACCGGTCTCGGCCGAATAGGTTCCTATCGAACCCCCATCACCGCGACCGAATTTCTGGCAAGAGTTCTGGCGGTCCTGGGTCTTGCCAGGGTGCAGATGGCCGGCCGTCTGCCCAGGGAAATAGGGACCCTGGCCGTCTGCGGCGGCAGCGGTTCGGAATTCGCCGCCGAGGCCCGGTCGCGCGGGGCGGATCTCTATCTCTCGGCGGAAATCAAGCACAGTACGGCGATCTGGGCCGGGGAATGCGATTTCTGCATCATCGACGGCAGCCATTACGCCACCGAGAAACCGGCAATACACTTCCTCGTGCAACAGCTCGAGCAGGTCTGCCGCCGGGAAAAATGGCAGATCAAGATTGTGGAGACCAAGACGGAGCGTCACCCCTTCGTCACCTTAGATATACATCACCAAACAGTAAAGTAACATATTCAGAGGAGAATCATCTTGAACGAACTTTTATTCCAACTCGTCTCACTCCAGACCATCGATATGGAAATCGATCGTATCGATCAGGCCATCAAGGCTGAACAGAGTGCCCTTGACGAACGCATCTCGGCTCTGGCCAAAAGAGAAGCCTTGATCAATGAACTGCAGGAGAAGATCAGCGCCCAGCAGAAAGAAAGTCGCGCCCTTGAGGGCGAAATGGCCGACAAAATGGACCATGTCAGAGATCGTCAGTCAAAAATGATGCAGGTCCAGACCGGTCGAGAACAGACCTCGCTGCTCAAAGAGATTGAAGATGCCAAAAAAAGCGCCAAGGAAAATGAAGAAAAAATCGTCACTATCATGCTCTCCGTCGAGCAACTGACGACCCAGGTGAACGAGCAGAAGAACCTCTTGAAAGGCGAAAAAGAACTGGTGGTCGAAGAAAC
>JBBRGP010000127.1:0-7238 GCA_038224105.1 Desulfobulbales bacterium
TGCCCAGACCTCCGTGGTTATCGCCCATGCCCCCTCCGGCATGCTGATCCTTACCGAGACCAAATCGAACATCCAAAAGCTCCTTGCCATTATCAAAACCCTCGACGTCGAGTCGCGGGAGGCCGATGTTGCCGTCATCCCCCTGCAGAATGCCTCAGCCACCGCCCTGGCCAAGATTTTTACCACCGTCTATCAAAGCACCGGGGCAGCCCAGAAACAGGGCGGAGGAAGACTTGCCGGCGACAATATCAAGGTTGTGCCCTACGAACGGGTCAATGCCCTTATCGTCCTGGCCAACGCCAGCGAAATGGGCCGGGTCAGAAATCTGATCGCCATGCTTGACACCGAGGTGCAACGCGCCGAAGGCAATATCCGCGTCTATTATCTGCAGAACGCCACCGCCGTCGAGTTGGCCAAGGTCCTCAATGTCCTGCCGGAAAAACAGGCGCAACCGGACGATGCCGCGGCCGGCAAAGCGGCGGCCATCTCCAAAAACGTCCAGATCATGGCCGATGAGGAAACCAATTCGCTTATTATCATCGCGACCAAAGATGAATATGTGGTCCTTGAAGATGTCATTAAAAAATTGGATATTCCACGGCGGATGGTCTACCTCGAGGCGCTGATCATGGAGGTTGACGCCGACAAGACCCTTGATGTCGGCGTGGAGTGGGCGGCCGGGGGGAGCTTCTCCGACGCTACCGGGCAATTGGTCACCGGATTCAGCGGGTCGGAGGGCTTTGGACTCTTGCCAGGCATCAGCAGCACCGACCCCGTTCTCCCTTCCGGCTATTCGCTCGGGGTAATCAAACAGGGAATCAAAATAGGCGGGGTAACCTTTCCAAATATCGCGGCAATAGTCCGGGCGGTTAAATCTGATTCCGATGTCAATGTCATCGCCACGCCGCAGATACTCACCACCGACAACAAGAAGGCGGAGATCTCGGTCGGCGAGAATGTCCCCTTCATCACCAGCCGGAATACCAACGCCAGTCAGCTCGATTATACCCAGTATGAATATAAAGATGTGGCCACGAAACTCTCCATCACTCCCCATATCAACCAGGCCGATACCCTTCGCCTGGAGATCGAGACGGAGGTGGTGAGATTAAAAGATGCCGCCGACACGCCGACGACTTTTAAACGAACCGCTACCACCACGGTTATCCTCAATGACAGGAACACCATTGTCATCGGCGGCATAATCGGCCATGACGCGACGGAAAGCGAATTCAAGATCCCGTTGCTGGGTGATATTCCGGTGCTCGGCTGGTTATTCAAAACCCACAGTACCAACAACAGAAAAACCAATATGTTTATCTTTATCACTCCCCGCATCGTTCGCAATCCGGCGGATGGGATCTCCATTTCCCTGCGAAAAGAAGATGAGATGGGGGCGATCCTCCCGGACATCGAGGCGAAACTTCACAACAAGATGGATGACTCCAACCACTCGATGCGGCTCACCAAGAAAGGCTACGAAAGCCTGCAGGCGGGGGAACTGAACAACGCCAAGATGCTCTTTCAAAAGAGCCTTGAAGTAGACCGCGGCAATCCCTTTGCGATCCTCAATATGGCGGTGATCTATGAAAAGGAAGGAATGACCGAACCGGCGTTAAAGATGTACCAGACCCTGGTGGACAGCGGTACCGGTGCGGTTGCCAATCAGGCCAGCGACCCCAAGAAATCGGGAAGGCCACTGATCGAGATTGCCAAAGAAAGCATACTGCGCCTGCAGGGCAACAAGGCTGGCCAATGACGTTGCCTGCCTTACACTTGCCCAGATTGACTGCAACCTGTTGACATACGCATGGAAATAATCGGCAAAATATTGGTTGAGGAGTACGGGCTGGCGCCGGCGGTTCTTGATGCCGCCCTCGAGGCGCAAAAAAACGGCGGCGGCCTGATCGGTGAAATCCTTGCGAAAAACCGGGATGTCGGTGAAATCGATATCTTACAGGCCCTGGGCCGGCAATTCGGCATGGAGGTTCGTAAATCCCTGCCGGCCGATATTAAAACCGAGTTCACCGAGCATGTTTCCATCAGTTTTCTGAAACAGCATAAACTGGTACCGGTAATCACCGCCGACGAACAGTTCATCGCGATCAATGATCCCTGTGGTTTTCAGCCCCTCGATGATCTCCGCAATATCCTGGCGCTGCAGACGGTCCAGGCCATCCTCGTTCCTGCTCATCATATTCTCAGTGCAATTAACTTTGCCTTTGATATGACCCAGACCTCGGCGGACGAGGTGATGCAGGATATCGATGACGAGGATACGGAGCGATTGTTTTCGGAAATCGAGGAGATAGGCGATCTCCTCGATGATACCAGCGATTCGCCGGTCATCCGCCTGGTCAATCTGATGTTCTCCCAGGCGGTTCGCGACAACGCCTCCGATATTCATATTGAACCCTATCAGAACAGCCTGAAGATCAGGCAGCGGTTGGACGGTATTCTCTACGACATGCTGAGCCCGCCCAAACATGTCCAGTCCGCTTTGGTTTCAAGGGTAAAGATCATGGCGAAATTGAATATCGCCGAGAAACGGCTGCCCCAGGATGGGCGGATCGAACTGAAGGTAGCCAACAAGGAGATCGATATCCGGGTCTCGACCCTGCCTACCGCCTTCGGCGAACGGGTGGTGCTGCGGCTTTTGCGCAAATCGGCGGTGGCGATCTCGCTCACCGACCTCGGCATGCCGGAGGATCGGTTTATTCCGTTCAGCAAGGCGATCAGGGCGCCGAACGGCATTGTCCTGGTCACCGGGCCGACCGGTTCCGGAAAAACCACCACTCTCTACGCCGCCCTGTCGGCGATCAATAATACCGATATCAATATCATCACCGTTGAGGATCCGATTGAATATCGAATCAGCGGGATCGGGCAGGTGCAGGTCAACCCGAAAATCGACCTGACCTTCGCGTCCGGGCTCAGATCCATCGTCCGCCAGGACCCGGATGTCATCCTCGTCGGCGAAATCCGGGACGCCGAGACCGCTGAAATCGCCATTCAATCGGCCTTGACCGGCCATCTGGTCTTTTCCACCCTCCATACCAATGACTCGGCCGGGGCGATTACCCGTCTCCGGGATATGGGTATCGAGGCCTTCCTCATTGCCTCTTCCGTCAATGCCGTTCTGGCCCAGCGCCTGGTGCGGATCATCTGCGGCCACTGCAAGGAGGAGTATGAGGCGCCGCCGGAGATGCTGCAAATGATCGGCGTTGCCAAGGAGGAGTCAGAGCATCGCAAGGTCTTCCGGGGCAGGGGCTGTGCCCAGTGCCACCATACCGGCTACAAAGGCCGCTGCGGTATCTATGAACTGATGCTCATGGACCAGGATTTGAAGGCTCTCATCCTCCATACTTCCGACGCCAACCAGATCAAAAAAATGGCGATCGAACACGGCATGATCACTCTGCAGCGGGATGGGGCGATGAAGGTACTCCAGGGCATCACCACCATCGAAGAGGTTTACCGGGTGTCCCAGTCGTCGTAGCGGCATAGTCAGCCGGGGACAGAATTCAATTCTGTCCCACGGGACATTGAAGGCTTATGGGAATTACATGCTCAAGTTGGAAAAGAGCAGGATATATCCGGTGATCCCCAGAAAAACCAGGGTGGCCAGGATCGAGGTCAGGGCCAGTTGCCGCTCTACCCGCGGAATAACGTGGCGGAGGCTGGCGATCGATCGAAACGGGTCGATGACGCCGGTTCCCATGCCGAAAACGGTACCGATGAGAATCGCCGCATAAAGGAAATAGCCAATGTAGCCATACTCCTGATGGAGGAGGCAGAATGGACAGTGGTGGGTGGGAAGCTCATAGAAATAGACGCTGATAAACGAGATCAGCGCAACAATGGATATAATAAAGTGACAGAGTGAGAGAATGGCGAAAACCATTGCCCCTTTTGCTCGCAGATAGACGTTCAGCCCGCCAGCCACCGCGATCGGGGCACTGACAAAGAACATAGCCTTGGCCAGCGAATGCGGCATGGCGAGAAGATTGGACAGGACCGAGTCGGCGCCGGTGCTGAACAGCACCGAGCAGCAGGAGGTAATGATGTTTGGTTTCAGGCTGAGCAGATAAAAACCCTGGAGAGTGGTTTCGGCGATCAGCACCGGGGTGATGAGCAGCAGCAGCCAGTATTTGATCCGGACCAGGGGATAATCATGGGCCTTATTGTCGGTGGCGTTGAGGATGAGCCACAATCCGGCCAAAAGACAGCAGACGATCTTGATGACCAGGGTCGGATAGCCGAAGCCGTTGACCTTGAGACTGCCCGCCGCGCACATCGCGCCGATGAAAAGAGAGCTGAGGGTGTCGGCGGTATAAATGAAGAGAAAGAGGGAAAGCAGCTGAAATCCCATGGCATAGCCCATGACCGTCGAAACCAGATAGGTTCTCCGTTCCAGTTCCAACTGCTCCTCGCTGCCGGAGGCAATGTCCCAATGGCGGATGATCCTTACCCCTTGCCAGGCCGAGTAGCAGAGCATGCAGGTTGTCAGGCCGGAGCCGAGAAGCAGGGCGAGAATGCCGGGATGAAACATCATGGGCCGGCTCCGCGGTCGACCAGCCGGCCGTCCCTGATTTCGACGATCCGGTCGATGACATCGGATTCGTAGACTATGGGGTCATGACTGGCAATGACAATGGCTTTGCCGGCATCTTTCAGCCTCCGCATGATTTCCATGAATTCAAGAGAGAGCCGGGTGTCGAGATGCGCGGTCGGTTCATCGGCGATGACGATCGCCGGGTTGTTGATCAGGGCCCTGGCGATTGCCGTCCGCTGCGCCTCCCCGCCGGAAAGCCACTCCACCTTGGAATGGGCCTTGCCGGCAATGTTGAGCAGGTCGAGCAGATCCATGGCCCGTTTGCGCAGGGAGGAAAATTTTTCACCCTTCGGGTAGGCCGGGATCATGACATTTTCCAGGGGGCTGATGCCCTTGATGAGATTGAACTGCTGAAAAATGACGCCAAAGGTCTCCCGTCTGATTTCCGTCAGAAACCGTTCGGGAAGACTCGACATTTCCCGGTCTTTCAGGGTGATTCTGCCCGAGGTCGGCCGGGCCATGCATCCCAGGATGCTGAGGAGGGTGGTTTTGCCGGAGCCGCTCGGCCCCTTCATGGCAGTGGCCCCCTTGGTGTCGATGGTCAGATTGATGCCGTCGATGGCCACAAACTCGTTGGGTTTGCCGGCATTGAATACTTTTCGGATATTATCGAGACGAATCATAGCGTTACGTCCTCATCACCGAATCCGGGTCAATGGTCGCCGACCGCCACGACGGCACGATAGTCACCACGGTATAGGGAATGACCGTCAGAAAGAACAGGGTCGCCAGCTGGTAACCGTCGATATATGGGGTGAGCGTGAACTGGGGATAGAGCACTGACCAGCCTTTCAGCACCGGTTGGAGTAGCGGGGCCGACACCAGGAAGATGTGGCCATAGGCCAGAACTATTCCCAGGAAAAAAGCAGTAAGGGATACCGCCGCCCCTTCCCAGAATTTCATCAGGAGAATATCCGAGGTTTCCCAGCCGACTGCCTTGAGGATGCCAATCTCCCGTTTTTCCTCGGCGCTCATGCCTGTCGCCTTATCCCAGGCGAGAATGGCAAAGGCGAACAGGACAATTGACAGGACCATGACGATCATTCCCCCCCGCCAGTCGAAAACCGCCTCGTAGGTTCGCAGGATATCTTCCCGGAGAACCGGCCGGGTATCGGGATGGAGTTGGGTGATCTTGCCGGCGATCGTCGCCAATTCCTTGGCGTTTCCGACCCTGAGGACCAGGTCAGTGGCCTGCGCCTTGCCGATCGCGAAAATTTTCCGAAAATCGCTCTCGGACACTAAAATGAGATCGGCGGTAACCAGTTCCGAGGCAGAAGGAAACAGCCCTTTAACCGTCAGGACCAGGACGGTGCCGTCGGCGGTTTTGAAGGGGATGACATCGCCCTTACCCAGTTTTCGCTCGGCCTTGCCGAGTTCATTTCTTCTCGCCACCCCGGTGCCGATCACCATCGCGCCTCTTTGATCGTTGAGGGCCGCATTGACCATCAGGGTGTAATTGGCGCCGCTGAAGGCATCGTAGTAGTACCCCCACAGCCGCGGTTCAACCGATTGCACGCCGCGTATCCCGGCGATGGCATCGATGTAGTCGATCGGGACCAGATCCTGCCTGCCCGCCACCAACCGCTGGACCGTTATCTCAGGGCTGTCCCGCAGGATTAAAGCCGCCTCTTTCTTCAGCGATTCGACGGCAAAAAGGACGGAGGCGAGCAGGAACAGGACAAAGGTATAGACTATCACCAGGGCAATATTCTTGCCCTTTCTCCTGGCCATGGAGGAGAGGGCCAGGTCGAGGATATACCGTTGCCGGTTAATGGCGCTCATGTTCATCTTGGCGCCTGTCCCCGCAGGTGCGGGGGAACGGCGATGAAGGAGCCTGACGGGAAATGTTCGAGGGACAGCGGGTGGTCCTGAAACGGGGTATGCAGATCGGCCATGGCCGGGTGGCGGGTGTACCGCGCCTCGGTCACCAGGCAGAGATCGGTGAGGGTCAGCACCTTGACGATTTCAGCGCGTTGAAGGGCCTCTGGCCTGTCATACCAGCGGCGGAAGCCGGCATCGAGCACCATCAGGCCAAGCATACATATGCCCAACCCGACAAAATAAAAAAAAACGTTCGATTGCCTCCGCACAATCAATCGAGCCCTTTGATATGTTCGGGAGTTATTGCGGCAAAGGGCAACAGCTCTTTGCCGGCGTGGTCTTTCATAAATTCCAGGGCGTCGGTTTTTTTGGCGAAGGGGATGAGTTCGCGGCCCATCGGGCCAAAGACATCGCTGCCCGCGACATACCAGGATGACTGGCCGTCCACCGGAGTCATGCTGTAGTAATCGGTGACGTAGACGGCGGAGATGTCCGCCGGACTTTTGGCACCATTATATTTCTGTACGGCAAAATAGTATTTGAACATATCCTTGACGCCGTCAAAGAGGGCGTAGCTGCCGTCCTTGAAAATGATCTGGGTCAGAAAATCCGGATATTTGGCGACAAACATCCCGCAGACCGGACATTTGTCGGTTCTGGCCGGGACCACCGGCGCTGCCCTGCCCGGACCCGGCACGAGGAAAGTGAGAAGAGTAACGACAATAATGATCCGCAGAGTCGACATACGATTACCTCCCAAACGACGCCCCTCATCACTGAGGAGCAGGCCCTTTCATCTTCT
>JBBRGP010000128.1:0-7237 GCA_038224105.1 Desulfobulbales bacterium
ACTGCAGGCGGTCGGTAAGCTCGTCCATTGCCTTGTTCTTACTGACGATACGCTCGGTGGTGACGACCATCTGCTGGACATTGGTGAGCAGGACGAAAACCGTCCCGGAAAAGATCACGAAAAACAGGAAAAAGATGAGAGCAAGCTTCTGCTTGATGCCGATTCTAAACATCATTGCCATATCCAGGAAGAGGGGGAAGAGAGTGCCGATCACATGATAGTAGCAAACCCCATACCAGCTGTCATCCTGAGATTATCTGGTCGAGCCGTTTGGTTATGGTTATGATATTGTGTCCTTATTTGGTGGAGACTGGAGCTGTTGGCGACAACTGTCCATCTTCGATGAACAAAAGTCCCCGGGCAAGGGAAAAAATTGCGCACTGGTGTCGCCAGGATGTACTACCAATATCATTGGGAAAATTGCGCCCCAAGGAGTCGGAAAAGCGGACAGCGCACCGGGAGGTCATTTCCTGCCCTCCTGCCTTGACCCCTCTGTTCGCTTGGGGATTGCCGGCGGTCAATATACCCCTTTGTCGGATGTCAGCCGATAAGTGCCGTCAGTTTTGTAACTATTGTTTTACTGTCGCCGGCCTGAAAGGATTCGAGGAGGGAGCGGAGAAGTTCGCGGACTACGGCAACCTTGGGGCGTGGTGACAACTGGTGGACCTCGATGGTTTTCAGGTCGAAGATGACCCCCTCCAGGAGCGCGGAGGCCAATTTTGTCCCCGGCAGGCCCTGTTTTATCTCCTCGACCAGATCTTCGAGACGTCTTCGGTCGGCGGCGTTGAGCACCGGACCGGAACTGAGACGGAGGTCTTGGTTGGCGGCCGGCGAGTTGGGCACGGCTATCCCCAAAACCGCTAAACCTTCCGGGGTGATACTGATTCCACCCGCCAGGGTTCGCAGTTCCACCAACCCGGCAACCATCAGTTCCTCGGCTCGGGCCCCCGCCTCGCCCTTAGCCAGACCAATGGCGGCACCGACCTCATACATGGACACCAGGGCGTGCATATCTCCTTTGGTTTGTTGGTGGAGCTCCGTTAAAAAACTTTTGGAGGTGACGTCATCGAGGTTCATCATTGCGCAATCCTTCAGGTTAAAGGTGAGATGTGGACCGGTTTTTGCCGGTCAGCCATGTCTTAAACTCCTCCACCGATCGGCCGCTGTCGGTGAGGATGCCGGTATTATAGAAGGGGTCGCCCTGGGATAAGAGATCGAACCATTTTTCCCGGAACCGCAGGTGCTCATGGCGCAGAGCGGTTTCCGCCGCCCGCGCCTGCTCCCCGCCGCTGTCGGCGGTTATGGCGGCCCGGCAATACGGGGTGTAGATGTTCTTTCTACCGAGACAACGCAAACGGCAGCACAGGTCGTGGAAGGCGAAAAGATGCGGAAAATCGGTGCTGTTCAGGCCACCCACGGCCCGCAGTGAGGCGTTTTTGGTCAGGCACAGCCCGCCATTGACGTACAGGACCTCCTGCGGGCAATGGGAACCGTTCATCAGCACCGAACAGTCGCTGAGAAAACGGGCATAATACCCGGGGGCGGCGATTCGGCAGTCGGGGATCGGGCTGACCAGATCCGGGTGTCCGGCGGGATACTCGATCCTCCCTCCGACCATCCCGATATCCGGCAGCTGGCCGTATTCAACAAGGGCGGCCAGCCAGCCGTCGCCGACGATTGCCGGGGTACTGACGAAGGCAACAAGGTCGCCTTTGCTTTTCTTCAGGGCCGTGTCGTACGCCCCGGCCGGTCCGAGGTTGTCTGGGATAAGGTGGCAGGTGGTATCGATGCCCTGGCTCCTTCCCAGGGGTGCGGCCAGTTCGCCAAGGGCCGGATTGGCGACGAGCAGAAACAGCTGATCAATCCCAAAACCGGCGGCGGCAAGGAGCGCGGTCAGCCAGGGGACGAATGCCTCCACTTCGAAGTTACAGGAGATCACCACGGTCACCGAAATTCCTGAACCGACCGTTCTTTTTGCCCGGTAGTAGAATTTCAAGTCGGTAAAAAACACCTCGGCGGACTCTCCCCGGCGCGCCAGGGCCGCGGCGACGGCGGCTCGTCCGGCCTGGTCGGCGTAGGTTTTCTGGCCGTGGTTGATGCTGGTCGATGCCGCCGAGGCCCGCCAGTGGTAAAGCACCTGGGGAATATGAACGATGTTCTCGGCATGTTCGGCGAGTTTCAGAAAAAGGTCGAGATCCTGGGCGCCGTCGAAGGCGCCGCCGCAGCCGCCGACCCGGTCGTACAGAGCTTTTTTCGTGACAACCAGGTGGGTGACATAGTTGTGACAGAGCAGCAGTTCGCCGTTGAATCCGGGCTTGCGGAAAACGCTGAACCGCCGTCCATCGGCACCGATGAGATCCTCGTCGCTGTAGTAGAGATCGCCGGGGTCGCGGTTGATCCTTGCGGCGACGACCTGGAGGGCGTCCGGGCAGAGTTCGTCGTCGTTGTCGAGAAAGGCCAGCCAGCTGCCGCCGGCGAGGCGCGCGGCGGCGTTGGTGGCCGCCGAAATCCCGGAGTTCTTGGCGAGGGAGGTGACCTTGATTCTGCTGTCGGTTGCCATCCATTCGGCAAGAAGGGGACGAATCCGGGGGTCGGTGCTGCGGTCATCGGCGAGACAGAGCTCCCAGTGCGGATAGGATTGGTAGAGTACCGATCGAATGCAGGAGTTGAGGTGGGCAGGGTCGACGTTATAGACTGGTACCACTATGGAAATGATCGGTTTTTGGGGAAGCTGCTGGACCTCGCCATTCGGGTACGAACGATTGGCGAGGCCGGTTTCCAGAAAGTGCTGGAGCGGGCCCGGCGGATCCGGCAGTTCGGCAAGATAGGTCTTGCGATAGAACCGGGGATCAAACCACGAACAGGGCTGCCGGTCGGTCTGCCGGTTGTTGTGGAGATAATGGCCGAAGAGGTCGGCGCATTCTTCTATATCATAAGTCTTGGCGTAAAAGACGGCATCAAAGAGGGGTGAAGGGCTCTTTTTCTCGCGGCCGCCGAACATGAAATAATGGCGGATCGGGTCGAGGCCGAGTTCCTGGAGGATGGGGGTCTTGTCAAGATACCAGGCTGTATCGAAGTAGACGCTCGGTTGTCTTCCTTCCGCCAGGCCCACGGCGAGAAAGTGGCGGTAAGCTGCCCTGGCATCGCTGGCGTGGCCGGCGGCGTCGGGATAATGGCGGCAATAAAAGTCCGGGTCGAAATAGGGTGATGGAGATTGGATCTGGCCGGGCTTTTGTCGTTGACGGAGAAAGTGCGAAAGGGGGTCCGGGCAGGAGGAAGTGAACTCCGGATGGGTCCGCGCATAGTACTCGGGATCAACTAGAGGATTGGGCCGGATCCCCGAATATCTGCCAATTTTAAGGAAATGGAGGAGCGGATTTTCCCGTCGTTCATCGAGGGCAGGAACCTGATGCAGATAGAAGATCCGGTCGAACAGCGGTCCAGGCTGGCGGAGTTCCGCGAATCCTCTGCGCAGGTAGTGGGCAAGAGGGTCGGCGCCTGAGGCGGCGACATCGGGGTTATTCTCGAGATAATAGCCGGGATCGAAAAGGCCGGACTTCTCGAGCAGCCGATATGCCGGGGAAGATAAACGATACCACAGGGAGGTCAGGAGATGTCGGATTCGGGTGATCATCGGGTAGGTCCGTCGCTGCGGTTCGCCGGGCATGGATAAGAAGGCCATTGCACCAAACAGTCTACTGTACCATTACCGGGCAAGGGAGTCGAGGCAGATTTGCCGGCGGAAAAAGGGGCGGTGTTCATCTTTCCGGTGGCTGACATAGAGAATGGTGGCGAGCTTTTTCTCGGCTATTTTTTCAAGGAGATCAAGGAGGGTGTTGCGGTTGCCGTCGTCCAGCCCCTGGGTCGGTTCATCGAGGATAAGCAGTTTCGGGCGTTTGATCAGGGCGCGGGCAATGAGGACCTGGCGCTGTTCGGCAAACGAGAGGCGTCGAAACGGCACATCGGCCCGGCCCGGAAGATCTATCCAGGTCAGCCATTGCCGGGCGGTTTTGATCTCGGGGCTCGACGCGTTCCGATACAGTCCGATGGTATCGTACAGGCCGGAGACCACGACCTGAAGGGCGCTGCCGGGAATGCGATGTTCCCGGTGCAGTGCCGGAGAGACGATGCCCATATGTTTTTTTATCTCCCAGATCGACTCCCCGGTCCCTCGCCTCTGCCCGAAAACACGCAGCTCGTTGGCGTAGCATTTGGAGTTGTCGCCAGTGATCATCTCAAGCAAGGTCGATTTGCCGCAGCCATTCGGGCCGACGATGAGGGTATGGTCGCCGCTCCGGATGGTCAGATCGAGCCCTGAAAACAGCGTATTGCTGCCATAGCCGGCAAAGCCGTTGCGGAGCACGACCAGTTCCTCCTCCTGGCCGATGGTCGGTGGCGAGGACTCGAGATAGATTGCGACAAGGGGCTGGTGACTGGTTTGGCCGGCTGCCCCGGTCCCCGCCAAAAACGGTTGGATCCGGTCGAAAGGGCCGGCATGGACCAGGCGCCGATCGTCGATGATTGCCAGATGCGTGGCCCAGGCGGGGATATCGTTTCGGCTATTGACGATCACCAGCAGTTCGATGTTGCGGCGCGCCAGCTGTTCGAGGACCAGGTTTAATTCACGACAGCTCCGGTCGTCGAGTCCGTCATAGGGATTTTCCATGATCAGACTGGTCGCGCCACCGGTCAGTTCCCGCAAGAGCAGCAGTTTCCTGGCCTGGCCGGAGCTGAGCTGGCGGTATCCGAGGTCGAGGCAGGGGGTCATGGCAAAGGTTTCGAGCAGGGCGTGGTGGGTGTGGAAGTCGGGGAGAAACTCGCGGACCAGGGTGCCGGGGTCGGTTCGATTGAGGAACTCGCTGTCGTCATTGCGGATTTCTTCCTCAAAGAGTGCCTGTTGTCTGCGAAATGACAGGACGCTGGGGCGGTCGGGGAGAACCAGGATATCAGCGCGGCCGTCGGTCAGTTGCCCGGCGAGGAGTCCGATCAAACGATCGATGCCCGAATGGTTTTCCCCGAAAACGCACCACGCCTCGCCCGGAGCGCTGGCAAATTCGTCGATATGGAGATCAGGGTGGCGGAAGTTGTTAATATGCATGGGGTAACTCTACCATATCACCTCAAAAAATGTAACGTAGGAGAATAACTGGGCAACGGCTCCGGCCGTGTTTTCCGAGTTTTTCCCTGTTTTTTCACGGTTTCCCAGCTTTGTTGACAATCTCGGCTTGTTCATGGTAGCTCTTGTCAGAGCGGGAGGAGCTGGGGAATATTTTACCGTCGCCGGGTTCCCGGGTGAGAAGACCCCGGCCGGTCAGAGCGAAGGCGGGGCAACGAACATAGGCGGGAAACAACGAGAGCGGGAGAAAATGAAGATGAATCTGATTTTTCAGATATTCGGCTATCTGGCTGTATTTTATCTGTTGTGTCTCGTTTTTATGTATCTTCGCCAGGATTCGTTTATCTTTTACCCGACCACCGCCCGGCATCAAGGCCATGGCTATGACCAGGTCGTCGATTATCGTCTTGACCGCGGCCCGGTCAGTTTGCGGGGATGGCTGGTCAATCCCGACTTGGTGCGGGATAAACTGCTTATCTATTACGGCGGCAACGCTGAAGATGTTTTCCAGAATATTGAGGAATACCAAGATATAAACGCGGCCACGCTGTTTGTTGCCTACCGGGGGTACGGCCCGAGCACCGGCCGGCCGGGGGAGGCGGAGCTGTTTGCCGATGCCCTGGCGGTGGTGGACGATATGCGCGATACCTATTCGCCCAGGGAGATCTACCTCATCGGCCGCAGCCTCGGATCCGGAGTGGCATGTTATGTGGCCGGCCGGCGTGAAGTCCAGGGCGCTGTTCTGATAACCCCTTACGACAGTATCGAAAACGTCGCCAGATCGCATTATCCGTGGATGCCGGTGACTCTGTTTTTACGGCACCGCTTCGACTCCCTCGCTTCGCTGGCCTCGATCCGCTGCCCCCTGCTGGTCATTTATGGCGGGCGGGACAGAGTCATTGACCCGGCCCGGACGGAAAATCTCATCGCCCGCATCGAGGGGAAGAAGGAGATTGTCTTTATCCAGGAGGCGGATCACGGGACGATCGAAATGTTCCCCGAATATTGGGCGGCCGTTCTCCAGTTCATTCATCGTGAAACGGCTTGATGAACCTTGAATTAAATTGTAGGCAGGCTATAGTTTGAGCAGGCAATAACGATGAGAGCGTATTCAAACTGGCACTAACGGGATAAGGGGCCATGACGGCGGAAAAAAGGCGGTTCAGTCGGATTATCTTTAATGTCAGGGCGCAACTTACTGTGGACGAAGGTGTCTATACGGTTGAGCGAATACGTAATCTCAGCATCGGCGGCTGTCAGTTGCAGTTGAAAGACCGCCTCCTCCTGGGAACTGCGTGCAAATTCACCATATTTCTGCCGCGAATGGGGCCGGGAATTGATGTTTTCGGCGAGATTGTTCGCGCCGGTAACGGCGAGGCAGGTATCAAATTCACCAGGATCGATCCGGAAAACCTCTCTCACCTCCAGAACATCATTCGCTACAATGCCGAAGATCCCGACCTGATCGAAGAAGAAATCAAATCCCACCCCGGGCTCAAATAGGCTGCTACCCGTCGGCATGGAGGCGGTACCGGCCGTGAAGAGACTTTTGGGTCGACTGGCGGCGTCGGCCTTTAATTCTGGAGTTGCGGCATACTTGTCAGTGGGACACTCAACTTCGAAGAACGGAGGAGGCGGCCGGATGACCCAGACACCAAGTAACAAAGACAGCCTCGGCCGGGGGAAACGGCGCCTGTATGGCGGGCTGCTGATCGGCCTTGTCGCGGTTGTTGGCGCCGGGGCCATGATCATTCCCTTTGTCTATCAATCGCAAACCCTCTGGTATAAACTGGGCATTGATAAAATGCTGCTCCTGGCCGGCCAGCTGGCCGGGCTGCTTGCCGCCTTGGCGCTTCTTCTCCAGATCCTTCTTGGTACCCGGGGGAAGGGTTTGGAGGAGATTTTCGGTGTTGCGATCTTGATGCGTCTCCACCGGCTGAACGGAGTTGTGCTGTGCTGTCTGGCCGCGGCGCATCTCACCCTTGTCCAGGTTCCGGAGGGGATCGCCAATCTGCCGATCGGAGTGAAGTACTGGCCGGAATTAGTCGGGGCCACCCTGCTTTTGCTGCTTGTCTTCACGGCGATAACCGCGCAGTTCCGGCAGCAGCTCGGCTTGGTTTA
>JBBRGP010000129.1:0-7168 GCA_038224105.1 Desulfobulbales bacterium
GGGAGTCCCGAGGAGAATAGCCAGCAGAATTCCCTTGATAATGTCGAAAATGAAGGTTTTGACTGTGGTCCGATTGAAGCCGAACCGCTCTTCGAGGACGAAGGTTGCATAAACGGAGAAGGGGAGGCCGACTACAAAGGAAAGCAGCAGCAGAGAACCGATAAAGAGCAGACCAATAATGATTTCTCGCTCGGCAAGGCTTCGCGTCCAGATATCAAGGAAATGGAAACCGCCAAAAAGAATGAAGCCGGCGGTGAGCAGGGCGGAAGAACTGGTTTGGACGAGTGAAAAGTAGGTCTGGGCGCGGGTGTACTCCTGGGACCGGCGATATGTTTCCGGAGCAAAAATTTCGGTAAATTCTTCGGGAAGATCGGGAGAAAGGGCGCGGATGTTGAGAATCGATACGGTCACCTCAAGCAGACAGGAGATCAACAGGATCAAGAGGACGATGAGCAACCAGGTATTCATAAATGAGCAAGGTGACGAAAGGAACCGAACAGGCCGATGATCTGCTTTTGCCATAGGGCCTCGGCATGGTGGCGAAGGGGGACAATAATCCCCGATGGTTATATTTTAATCACCCCGTTGAGGATATTTCACCGCCTTGCGCAGACTATTTTCTTGTTTTTTATGAACGAAAATAATCTGCGAGGCACTAATACCGGAGAAAACAACAACTGCCTGTTTACCTCGCCCGGATCCGGCAGGTTGGCAGGCGGGAAGCTACATGACAGCCTGAACCGCAGTCGAGGTAAGTTCGATGAATTTTGACGGAACCACACCCATGACGATGATAATCACGATCAGAAATACCGCCAGCGCGTTGTTCAGCCCGTTCGACTTGACGCTGCCGCGATCCTCGGAATCGCTGCAGTAGGTGACCCTGACGATGGACAGGTAGTAGTAGATGGCGATACCGGTATTGATCGCCGCTAGGATAACCAGGACCAGATGTCCTTCCTTGAAGGCGCCGACCAGTAACAGGAATTTACCGGAAAAACCAACAAATGGCGGAATACCGGCAAGAGCAAAAAGGCCGACCGTTAAGGTGAGGGCGAGCAAAGGAGCCCGTTTATGAAGGCCGGTGAAATCCTCGATCGCCACGTTGCGGCCCTCATTGGAGACCGTGCAAATCACCAGAAAGCAGGCAAGGTTCATGAAGGCATAGCCGATGATATAATACATCGAAGTGGCGTAGCCGGTGCTGTTAAGGGTAAGCAGGCCGACGAGGACAAAACCGGCGTGGGAAATACCGGAAAAGCCCAGCAGTCTTTTCACGTCCTTTTGGACAAGGGCGGAGAGGTTGCCGTAAAACATCGAGAGCACGGCACATACCATCAGAATATTGACAATCACTTCGCCCTCGGCACTGATGAGAGTGACCAGACGAAGGAGTAGGGCAACCGCCGCGAGTTTGGGAACGGCGGCAATGAAAGCGGTTGTTTCATTGGCTGCCCCCTCATAGACATCCGGTACCCAGAAGTGCAGAGGAAAGAGGGCGAGCTTATAAAAAAAGCCCGCAAGGACGAGAACAACGGCGACCACGGCGGCCGGCTGGGTGTAGATCTGGCTGAGCTTCTGGGTTACGACGGTCAGTTGGGTGGAGCCGGTCAGGCCAAAAATATAACTCATCCCAAACAGCATCAGGCCGGTCGCCATCACCCCGAACAACAGGTATTTGATCCCGGCTTCTACCTGCGGCCCGGTGCCGGATACGGCGTTGCGCATCGGTACCATGATATAGACAGCAAACGAGGAGAGTTCGAGAGAAATAAAAATCGCCAGGAGTTCGACACTCGATACGAGCATCATCAGACCTAAGACCGACATGAACAAAAATAGGTAATATTCCGCCTGAATATTGCTCTTGACCCCGGCAAGCCGGTCACTGAACACCAGCACGATAAGCGTTGTCAGGGCAATGAGAAATTTAAAAAATTGCGAAAAGAAGTCGACACGATACGCCATATAAAAGAGATCCCCCTTGCTTTTCAGGCATACCAGGGTGGCGAGCAGGACAAAGGCGGAAAGGGCTATAGCCACATTTTTTACCTTCGTGCTGCCCGGATTGCCCAAGCTGAGGAAGAAAAAAACCAGGCCGACTCCTAACAGTGTCAATTCAGGGAGAAATAGCATTGTGTTACCTTTACGAGATCGTTGTTAGTTATACTCTCAGGGTAAAAGCGAACCGGCTGCCGCAACCGACTGGGCCTGATGGGCGTCAAACTGTTGGAGAAGCTGGGTTACGCTGGTATGCATCAGGTCGATGAAAGGCTGCGGGCCAAGACCGATCCAGAACACGAAGAAGAGGAACGGTGCAAGAACGACAATTTCACGGCCATTGAGGTCGGTAATCCATGATTGATCGGCATTTTTGGTGCCGCCCCAGATAATTTTTTGCAGCATCCGCAACATATATGCCGCCGCCAGCACTGCGCCGGGGATGGACGCCAGGGCCAGATAGGGAAACTTGTTGAGGACCGTGCTGAATTGAAAGGCCCCGGCAATGATCATAAATTCGCCGACAAAACTGTTGGTCCCGGGAAACCCGAAAGAAGACAGGGAGAAGAAGGCGAGAAAGGTAATGAAGACCGGCATGTATTTGCCCACCCCGGTCGCCGAAAGTAATTCCCTGCTATGGGTCCGCTCGTAGATCATGCCGACACAGAGGAACAGGGCGCCGGTGGTTATGCCGTGGTTGACCATCTGGAGAATTGCCCCCTCGAGACCGTTTATATTCAAAACGAAGATGCCGAGGGTGACGAAGCCCATATGACCGACGGAGGAGTAGGCGATCAGTTTTTTCATATCACTCTGGGCAAGGGCGGTAAAACCACCGTAAATAATGCCGGCGATGGAAAGCCAGAGGACATACGGCATAAGGATTATCGTGGCCTCGGGGGTAATGGGCAGGGCAAACCGGAGAAAACCGTAGGTTCCCATCTTCAGGAGGATGCTGGCCAGGATAACCGAGCCGGCGGTCGGCGCTTCGACATGGGCTGCCGGTAACCAGGTGTGGAAAGGAAACATCGGTACCTTGATCGCGAAAGCGAGGAAAAAGGCCAGGAACAGATAGAGCTGGGCCGGGACCGGATAGCGCTGCCACATCATGTCCGGGATGAAGAAACTAAAGTTGTTGGTGGTGTAGAGCCAGATGATACCGACCAGGAGCAGGATCGAACCGGCCAGGGTGTACAGGAAGAACTTGATGGAGGCATAAATTTTTCTTGGACCGCCCCAGATCCCGATGAGCAGATACATCGGAATGAGCATCGCCTCCCACAATATATAAAAGAGGACAAAATCCAGGGCGACAAAGACGCCGATCATCGCCGTCTCCATGATCAGCAGGCAGGCCATGAAGGTTGGTATCCGGGTTTTAATGTATGACCAGGAGGCCAGCACGCAAAAGGGCATGATCAGGGTAGTCAGCAGGACCAGCAGAATGGAGATGCCGTCAACGCCGATGGTATAGTTGATGTTGAACTGATCGATCCACCGGTGGTGTTCGACGAATTGGAACTTGGCGGTGGTTCGGTCAAAAGCGGAAATCAGCCGGAACGACAACAGAGCCACGAGACTGGTGACAGCCAGGGCGAGGTAGCGGCTCATGGACTCGTTTCTCACAAAAAGAAGCAGCAAAGCCCCTGCCAGCGGCAGAAATATGAGTACACTCAGAATGGGAAAGCCGGAGTTCATCAGTAGTTGATCCATTACCAGTGATCCTTGAGTTCAATAGGGGTTATAAGCAGACATAGGAAATGAGAAGAACGGCGGCAAAGGTGACCGAGAAGTAGAGCGTCTGCTGTATTTGCCCCTTTTGTAAAACAACGGTAATTCTGTGTCCGAGGTCCTGGACACTTCTGGCGCTGCCATCGACGACTCCATCAATCCCATGCCAGTCAAACCACGACCAGAATTTGGCGGTCACCATCAGTGAGTAGAGGCCGACAACTCGATAGGCCATCCCCCAGGCGGTGTCAAGCCATTGGATGGGATTCTGGGCAAGCCAGAGAATACCACGACCTCCCAGCCGGTAAAACCAGTCAAGATCAAGGCTGATGGTTGGCCGGGCGCCCAGTTTGTCTTTCAGGAAAATAAAAGCGAGTGCGGTAAAGGCCAGGATTTGCAGGGTTTCGCTCAGGTGATAGGAGCCGTAGGGGTGGTAGGCAACCTCGGGGTAGGGCAGCATGGTGTAGAGGAAAGGCAGATATGAGCCGACCAGGAGGCATAAGAAGGCGGCGGCGGCCATGGCCATGTGCATGTTCCATGGCGGATCGGCGGCCTGGGCAAAGGTTTCCTCACTACAGCGATTCTCACCGAAGAAGATCAGGTAGGGCAGCCGCAGTCCGGCAACCAGGAAGGTGCCGATGGAGACCAGGGTGAGCAGGAAACCGACGACGAGCAGGTGGGACTCGAAGCTTGCCGAAATAATCATTGATTTGGAAACGAAGCCGGAAAAAAATGGAAAGGCAGAGACCGAGATCCCACCGATCACCATAAAAAACAAGGTCGTTGGCATTTTCCGGTAAAGTCCGCCGAGGTCGGTGAACTTACACTTGCCGGTACTGTGGATGATCGCGCCGGCGGCCATGAACAACAGGCCTTTATACAGAATATGGGCGAAGGCGTGGGCGCAGGTGCCATTGATCGCCAGGGCGGTGCCGATGCCGACGCCGGCCACCATGTAGCCGACCTGGCTGACAATTTCCCAACCAAGCAATTTGCGGATATCGTTTTCCATCATTGCGTAGACAATCCCATAGATTGCCATGATCACGCCCAGCACGATAAGAATATCAAAGCCGGCAAAAGCCCGGGCCAGGGTGTAGACCGCGGTTTTGGTGGTAAAGGCGCACATGAACACCGCGCCGGTGACCGTTGCTTTGCTGTAGGCATCAGGGAGCCAGGAGTGGAGCGGCGGGACAGCGGCGTTGAGCATCAGTCCGGCCATGATCAGCCAGGTAAAGAACTGGGTGTTCTGTTCATCGAGTTGGATGAAAGAGAGGTCGCCGGTCGCCTGGTAGCGGAGGACGAAGCCAAGCAAGAGCAGGACACCGCCGAAGGTATGGACCAGCAGGTAGCGGTAACCGGCGGCAAGAGCGCCTTGGTCCTTATTAAACCAGATCAGGAAGGTTGAGGCGAAGGCCATTATCTCCCAGAACAGAAAGAGTACCAGATAGTCGCCGCTGTATATTACCCCAAGGCTGCCGGCGACATAAAACCAGGCGGCGATGTGCTGCCAGTTGTCACGGACGTGCAGTCCGTAGATCGTACCGATGATCGCCATCAGGGCCATGATGAAGCCGAAGATCATCGACAGCTTATCGACTCTGCCGAAGGTCAGGGTCCAGTCGCCCATGAAAAGGATCACTCCATGGACACCGGGATGCCAGTTGAGATAGAGGACATCCACGAAGGTGAGGAGAGGGACACCGCAGAGATAGAATTTCCGAAACGGCTCCTTGATACATGGCAGGAGCAGGGCGCCAAATATCAAGATCAGGGCCGGATGAATGAAACTAGTCGTCATAGTAATCCTCTCGGGTCATAATTCCACTTTTTCCAAGCCACCGAACAAAAGAGACAAGAACCACGCAGGAGAGCAGGGTGAAGATCGCCCAGAAACCTGGAATGTGCGCTTCCATCCAGGTGTGCGCATGGTGGGTGTCGACACCTACGACGGTCCAGATCAGCATGACCGCGGCGGCGATGGCGCCGAGCGCCTTCACCGTCTGCAGCCGCTCTTTCAGGTAATCGATGAGATTCACAATCATCCTGTCACCACCTTTACAAAATGCATCATAAAATTGGGGAAGATCCCGAGGATAACCGAAATAGTGCAGGCAATTAAAATTGGGATCAGCATGGCCAGCGGGGCCTCTTTAATGCCGGTATACGGTTCGCCAGCGGGTCGCGTGCCGAAAAATGCCTTGTAGGTTATCGGGGCAAAATAGGCGGCATTGAGCATGGTGCTGGTAATGAGGATGAGGAGGATGCCCAGTTGATGGGCCTGAACCGAACCGACCAGCAGATTCCATTTGGTGATGAAGCCGCCGACCGGCGGGGCGCCGATCATGCTCAGCGAGGCAACGGCGAATGCCCCGAAGGTGAAGGGCATGGTTTTACCGAGCCCCTCCATCTCGGAAATCTGCTTTTTATGGGTGACCACATAAATGGCGCCGGCGCAAAAGAACAGGGTGATCTTGGAAAAGGCGTGGTTGACGATGTGGATAAGACCGCCCTGTATCCCCGGTTCGGTAAGGAGAGCGACGCCCATGACGATGTAGGACAGCTGACTGACCGTGGAATAGGCCAGTCGTGCCTTGAGGTTATCCTTGGAAAGGGCGATGATCGAGGCGACGATCACCGTAAAGCCGACGAAATAGGCGGTGGGGATGCCGAGGTTGAGGGCGGCCATGGTGTCGGTGCCAAAGATATACAGCATCACCCTGGTGGTGCAGAACACGCCGACCTTGACGACCGCCACCGCATGGAGCAGAGCGGAGACCGGAGTCGGGGCGACCATCGCTCCGGGCAGCCAATGGTGGAACGGCATGATGCCGTTTTTGGCAAAGCCGAAGATGCAAAAGATATAAAGCATGGTGACCAGCACCGAGTTTATCTCTTTCGGGAAAATGCCGGTGGAGATGTTGGTGGCAAAATCCAGGGTGCCGGTCAGGACATAGATGAGGATCATGGCCGGCAGGAGAAATGCTTTGGCGGTGGCGGTCAGGTAGACCAGATATTTACGGCCGCCATGGTATCCTTCATCGTCCTGATGGTGGGCAACCAGGGGATAGGTGCAGACCGAGACAATCTCGTAGAAGAGATACATGGTGAAGAGGTTGTCGGAAAAGGCCACGCCGATGGCCCCGAAGATCGCCAGGGCGAAGCAGGCATTGAAACGGGTCTGCGCGTGTTCATTGAGGCCGCGCATGTAGCCCATCGAATAAAAAACGGCGATTGTCCAAAGCGAGGAAGCGACCAGGGCGAAGATCATCGACATGGAATCGGCACGCAACGTCACGGATACTCCGGGCAGGACGGTAAACATATGGAACATCAGGGTCTTACCATGCCAAACCGCTGGAATCATCGAGGCCACAACCAGTAACAGCAAGATTGAGGATACGCAGGAGATACCCTCCCGGATGTTCTCTTTATC
>JBBRGP010000130.1:0-7137 GCA_038224105.1 Desulfobulbales bacterium
CGATACCCCCCTGACCTTGTTTTCCAAGGTGGCGGACCGGCACAGTCATGCCTTTCTCTTCGAGAGCATGGAGGGCGGCGAGAAATGGGGGCGGTTTTCCTTTATCGGCTATGATCCTCTGGTGACCTTTACCTCCAGCGAGGATATGGTCGAGGTAAATCAGCCGGGCAATGATCGCAGCTTACGGCGCTTCCAGGCCAATCCACTCCAGGCCCTAAAAGCGCTGGTCAGTGAACTCGGGGCCGCCGAGTACGAAGATCTCCCCAGATTCTGCGGCGGAGCGGTGGGTTTTCTGGGCTACGATATGGTCCGGTTTATGGAGGAACTCCCCCTTGATGGTCGGCCGGCCTCCGATCTCCCCGATTCGTCATTCATGGTGCCGAAGATTGTCCTGATCCACGACAGCTTTAAGCAGACGGTCACCATCGTCTGCTGGGTGCGGACCGATGGTGGCGACAACGGGAATGCTCTCTACGGAGAAGCCCTGGCGCTGATCAACGGGGTCATCGACACGATCAAACGGCCGGTCGATGCCACCCTTTTTCAGACAAGCAGTGAGGGTTCCGGCATCCCGCATGTTTTCACCTCGAACATGGATCAGGCCGGATTTATGGCGATGGTTGCGCGGGCCAAGGAATACATCCTGGCCGGCGATATTATCCAGGTGGTGCTCTCCCAGCGCTTTCATGCCACCACCGAAATTTCCCCCCTCGTCCTCTATCGGGCGCTGCGCCACATTAACCCGAGCCCCTACCTCTTTTATCTGCGGCTGGGCGAGGTGATCCAGATCGGATCGTCGCCGGAGATTCTGGTGCGTAAAGATGGCAAAAATATCGAACTGCGGCCGATTGCCGGGACGAGAAGGCGCGGACCCACCCTGGAGGAGGACCAGGCCCTGGAAAAGGAACTCCTCGCCGACCCGAAGGAGAGGGCGGAACATCTCATGCTCGTCGATCTTGGCCGCAATGATGTTGGCCGGGTCGCCAAGGGTGGCCATGTCACGGTTCAGGACCTGCTGGTGATCGAACGCTACAGCCATGTCATGCATATCGTCTCGGGGGTGCATGGCGAAATCGCCGAGGGTAAAGACCAGTTTGATGTCATGGCCGCCTGTTTTCCCGCCGGCACCGTCAGCGGCGCCCCGAAGATCAGGGCCATGCAGATCATCGATGAACTGGAGCCGGACAAGCGCGGCGCCTATGCCGGTGCCGTCGGCTATTTCGGCTTTTCCGGCAATATGGACTTCTGCATCACCATCCGGACCTTCATCATGCGCGGCAAGGATCTGTGGATTCAGGCGGGGGCGGGTATTGTTGCCGATTCCCGGCCGGACCAGGAATATGAAGAAACGGTCAATAAATCTTTGGCATTGCGTCGGGCGGTCGAACTCGCTGAGAAGGGATTTTAACCATGCTGGTCATCATTGATAATTACGACTCCTTTACCTACAACATCGTTCAGACCGTCGCCGCCAATGCCCTGGCGGACGGGCGGGCCGAGGATATCAGGATCTTTCGCAACGACAAGATTACCGTGCCGGAGATCGCCGCCCTGCATCCGGACCGGCTGCTGATTTCGCCGGGGCCCCGCACTCCCAAGGAGGCCGGCATCTCCATTGAGGCGATCAGCTATTTCGCCGGCCGGCTGCCGATTCTCGGGGTCTGCCTCGGCCATCAGGCGATCGGCGAGGCCTTTGGCGGCACGGTGCTCCGGGCACGAAGAATCATGCATGGCAAGACCAGTCCGATGTTTCATGACGGGATCGGGGTTTTCACCGGCCTGCCCAGCCCCTTCGACGGGATGCGCTACCATTCGCTGGTCGTTGAAGAAAGCGATCTGCCGGCCTGTCTTGAGGTAACCTGCCGCACTGACGAAGGGGAGTTGATGGGCTTGCGGCATCGGCAGCTGGCCATTGAGGGGGTGCAATTTCACCCCGAGTCGATCATGACTCCGGCCGGCATCCAACTGCTCAAAAACTTTATGGGGCCTGACTACCTGAAGATGCTGCGCCGATGAAGCACCGGTCGGGAAAAGTCAAGGGGTGGGACACAATATGGATATGAAACAGGCGATAAATAAAGTAGTCAGCGGCCGACACCTGGCCGAGGCGGAGATGGTTGCCGTCATGAGCGAGATCATGAGCGGCAGCGCCACCGATGCCCAGATCGGCGCCTTTATCACCGCCCTGCGCATGAAGGGCGAGACGATCGATGAGATCGTCGGGGCGGTGCGGGTGATGCGGGAAAAGGCAACCTTTGTCGACACCGGGATCGATACGGCGGCCGGCGAGGTGTTGATGGATATCGTCGGTACCGGCGGTGATGGCTCCGGCACTTTCAACGTCTCGACGACTACCGCCTTTGTCGTCGCGGCGGCCGGTGTTGCCGTCGCCAAACACGGGAACCGGGCGGTTTCCTCCCATTGTGGCAGCGCCGACGTCCTCGAGGCGCTCGGGGTCAACTTAAGCCTGGCCCCGCCAACCGTCGGTAAATGCGTCCGTGCCGTCGGCATCGGTTTTCTCTTTGCCCCGATGCTGCACGGGGCGATGAAATACGCGATCGGCCCGCGCCGGGAGATCGGCATCCGGTCGATCTTCAATATCCTCGGGCCGATGACCAATCCGGCCCGGGCCAATGTCCAGCTCACCGGGGTCTTCTCGAGAGAGTTGACCACGACCCTGGCCGAGGTCCTGGTTCGGCTGGGGATGAAGCGAACCCTGGTTGTCTGGGGCGAGGGCAACCTCGACGAGTTGACCATCACCGGGGTCACCCATGTCGCCGATGGCCAGGGCGGCAAGGTGACCAGCTACACCCTTGCCCCGGAAGATGTCGGTCTGACCCGGGCGACGCTCGAGGACATTCGCGGCGGCACGAGTCCCGGCGAGTCGGCGGCGCAGGTCCGGGCAGTCCTTGGCGGCGAACAGGGGCCGAAACTCGATATGGTCCTCTTGAATGCCGGGGCGGCGCTGTATGCCGCCGGCAGGACCGAGAGCATCGTGGCGGGCGTGGCCTTTGCCCGGGAGATTGTCGGTTCCGGCAGGGCGCTTGAAAAACTCGAACACCTGGTGCGTTTCTCACGTGCCGAGTCGCCCGCATAACGGAGGGCCGGCGCGGTTACATCATGATTCTCGATACCATAGTTGCCAGGAAAAGACAGGAGGTGGCCAGGCTGCGGTCGACGGGAGTGCACCTGCCCGCCCAGTTCCGCGATCGGGAAATTGCGTCGCCGCGCGGTTTTTATCGTGCCCTGCTCGATTATCCCGGGGTGGCGGTGATTGCCGAAGTAAAAAAGGCCTCACCTTCTAAAGGTGTCATCTGCGAAGATTTCCACCCTGTCGAAATAGCCAGCAATTACCTGCAGAACGGCGCCCAGGCCATTTCCGTCCTCACCGATGTTGATTTCTTTCAAGGGGCGATTCTCCACCTGATGCAGGTCCGCGAGGCGGTGCCGCTGCCGGTTCTGCGCAAGGATTTTATCATCGATGCGCTGCAGATCGAGGAAGCCCATGCGCACGGGGCCGACGCCATCCTGCTGATCGCGGCCATTCTCGATCTTTCCCAGCTTCAGGATTATCAGGCCGAGGCCGGGGCCTATGGGATGGATGTCCTGGTCGAGGTGCACGATGAATGGGAAACCGAGCAGGCTCTGAAGGCGGGAAGCCGGCTCCTCGGCATCAACAATCGCAACCTGAAGACCTTTGCCGTCGACCTGGAGACGACCTTCAGACTGAAAAAGCTCATCCCGGCCGGGATTCCCGTGGTCAGCGAGTCGGGGCTCCGGACCGCTGAGGATTTCCGCCGCCTGAGGGATGAGGGCATCACGGCGGCGCTCATCGGGGAAACGCTGGTGCGGGCCGGCGCCGCCAGCGATCTGCTCCGGTCCCTCCGGGAGTAGGCGGCGATGACGGCACCGGAGGTTCGAATCCCGTGGAGAACGCGGGTAAAAATGTGCGGCACCACCCGTCTCGAGGATGCTCTGGCCGCCGTCCAGTTCGGCGTCGACGCCCTGGGCTTTATCTTTTACCGGAAAAGTCCGAGGTATGTGGCCCCGGAAGCGGCCGCATCGATCATCAACCGGCTGCCGCCGTTCGTCGACCGGGTTGGGGTTTTTGTCAATGCGCCGCTTGCCGAGGTCGTGCGGACGGCGGCAGCCGGACTCTCGTATCTGCAGCTGCACGGCGAGGAATCGCCCGATTATTGCCGGGAAGTCCGGGCCAGGCTGCCTTTTATCGGGATCATCAAGGCGGTCAGGGTCGGGGAGGAGAGCCGCGGGGCGAGTGCGGTCTTTGCTCCCTATGGCGACTGCGTCAACGCCTTCCTGCTCGATACCTACGTCAAAGGGGAAAGCGGCGGGACCGGCAGGGTTTTCGACTGGTCGATCATCGCCACGCTGCAGTTGCGCCGGCCGGTGATCCTCGCCGGCGGCCTGGGGCCGGAAAACGTCGCCATGGCCCTGACCGAAGTCCGACCCTACTGCGTCGACATCAACTCAGGCGTCGAGTCGCGGCCGGGGATAAAGGACCATCATCGTCTGCGCGCCCTGATGCAGGTGGTGGCGGAGGCCGCCTGTCGATAACCGCCAGGCCTGCCGGGGGGCGGGAAGTGGTGGGTGCGCCGGCCTTATCTGGCAACCACAAAGGCTCCGCGATAGCCTCTTTCCAGGAGGGCCCGTTGTGCTCGCTTGGCGCTCCGCAGGGTCTCGCCGACATAGACGTGAACCCGGTAGAGAATATCGTTTGGATTGAAGGATTCGTGAATGACCGTGGGATGGCCGGCATCGGCAAAACGCTTTTGCAGCTTCGTGGCATTGAACTTCTTGGCAAAGGACCCGATCTGCACGTAAAACTCGCCGATCGAAAAATCCTTATGGGAGAGAACCGGAGGATCGCCTTCGTCGATGACTTTACCCTCGGCGAGGGCAACGATCTCCACCGTCGCAGTGCCATTGCCGACAACACCAAGATCCCTCGCCGCTTTGTAACTTAAATCGATAATTCTCCCGCCCACGAACGGTCCCCGGTCATTGACCCGGACCAGGGTATTTTTACCGTTTTCGAGGTTTTTGACCATCAGCACCGTGTCCATGGGCAGGGTCTTATGGGCCGCCGTCATCGAATGCATGTCGTATACCTCGCCGTTGGAGGTTTTTCGGCCATGGAAGGGAGGACCATACCACGAGGCTTGCCCCTGCTCATTGAACCCCTCGGAAGAGGGGACCGGGTAGTAGGTTTTATCTTCGATGACGTATGGTTCCTGGGTGCGGGACCATGATTGCGAGGCCTGGGCGCAGGGAATTATCAGGAGGGCGGCGACGGTCAGCAGAAGACAGGGCAGCGGTAACCGGCGGAAGGCTTTATTATAAGGACGTGGCTGAATCATCTTGGCGGAGAAATGTGTTCCGTTTTTAAAAATTGGTCAATCCGCGGGCGGTAGAAGACGCCCGCCGGACCGGTGGTATGCGGCACATAGGAATGGAAAATTTTCCTTGCGGGGTCTGGCGTCACCGCGTCGAAACGGACAGTTTCGTCCTGGTCGATCCAGGAGAGGGACCAGTCGAGGAGCGGGCGCACGGTGGCGATTGCGCCGCTTTCGTCACGGCCGAGCAGGGGAGTCTCCCAGCGGCGCATGGAATATCCTTTAAACCACAGGCCCGGTTGCGACTTCCCGGTGAGGGTATCGGTCATCTGCGGCGGAAGTTCAGTTTTATCAAAATTTATATTGTTTTCGATGAGAGCTTCAAGCTCGGCATCGCCTTGGGTGGCAAGGAGAGTCCAGGGGGACAGATCGTCTCTATCCGAGCGGAGAAAGTGTTTGCCGAAATCGTTGAAGGTCCACTGGGCGTGGCAGGCCTGACAGGTTATTGCCTCCGGCTGTTCGAAGTGGGCGGGGTGCTGCAGCAGGGGGATGGGGTGTTCTTTGCCGTCAACCCCCTGGAGAATAAAACCATCGGACCGTTTCTCAACGCGATCGGGCAGATTTGCCGCAACAAGCTCGGAGTTTTCGTGGCAGCCTCGGCAGGAAGGTTTTCCCCCCGCCTTGCCCATCAATTCCTTGCCGGAATGGCAATCAAGGCAGACCATCCCCCGTTGTTGGTGGATGTCGGCAACCAACGGATGGTATTCAACACCGTAGGGTCGAAAATGGTCGTTGCTGGTGGTGAAGGGAGTGCGGAAATCGGCGTTGAAATCGTGTTCGAAACGGCCATAGTAGTCGAAGCCGACGTAGTTGCCATAGTGGCACGACAGACACTGCTCGTCGCGCGGTTTTTCAAATTTATGGGAGGTCAAACGGCCTTCGGCGAAGGCGAGGTGGCAGGAGGCGCAGCCGGTGCCGTGCGTGGTCGCGGGATAGTTGTCGCCCTGGCTGTACGGATGGCATTTGAAACAGCGGCGGCGAAGAAGGTCGTCGGCGAGGTCGAGGGCGGTCGCCGGTGCGGCTGGACTGGGGGTGTCGAGAAAACTGGTCAATTTGTCCGTCGCGCCAAAGGCCTCGCGGAACAGATTGGTGCTGTTATTGAGGGTAAAGTGGGTCGAACCGAGCACCTCGGCAACCATCTGCCCATGGCAGGGACCGCAGATTTTTTGCATCGAGTCGGGGTGGGAAGGATGGGCTAGAAGTTGGGCATGGGCGCTCCCTTTGTCCTTTGCCGCATTGTCGCCCTGGTGACAGGAGGTGCACGGCAGCTGGTGCTGGCGGTCAAGCTCCATGGCATGACAATCGAGGCATTGCCGGAGCAGTTCCGTTTGCCGGTGTTCCTCCGAGCAACCGGTGAGGAACAGGGTCAGAATGACGAGGGAAAGAGCCCGTTTCATCTTTCGAGGATAAAGTGGGTTGCCGATGCGGAGAGAAAAGTATACATGCTGTCAAGCTTGCCATAACCGGGATATGAATGCAACGTCTCCACGGATCTTTCAACTTTATGGAATGCGGATATTTCATAAAGGTTGAATTTTCATGAATTACCTGATATATAGGCATACTGAAAAGTGCCAAGACGCTTGATTATCAAGGCCTTGACGTCTCCTTCCCCCCAAAGCCAGCATAGCTCAGTAGGTAGAGCGGCGCTCTCGTAAAGCGCAGGCCAGCGGTTCGATTCCGCTTGCTGGCTCCAGTAAATTCAAGGACTTATGGCTTTATG
>JBBRGP010000131.1:0-7135 GCA_038224105.1 Desulfobulbales bacterium
GGCGAGGGAGTGGGAAGCCGGTCCCAGCCAAGGATGTGGAGGGTACCGGGGGGAGCCCCCAATTGCACCCCGTCAATCACCACCAACAACTCTTCCCCGTCGATTTCCTCAAGCAGGTCAATTCCCCCCAGTCCAAGAAAAACCAGGCGGACATTGTCCGGCAGGCGATTTTCCCGGAGGTATTTATACACCGCCCAGCCAACCCCGTCATCGGCTACCAGCTCATTGCCGATGCAGACGATCAGCGCGCAGCGTTCATGGTTGCTGACGAACACCGCTGAAAGCCAGATTGAAGATGCATTGCTCGCCGACGCTCACGGTTTTCGGCCGGGCCGGAATTCCGCAGAGTTCAGCAACAATCCCGGCAAGATAGTAATGAAACATTTGACACACCTGACTGCCGAGTTCCATCTTGCGGTTTCTACAGACGCTGCCGATCGGGCAATCGTGCATTGTCAGCACCGCCTGCCCGCCCTCGACGCGGCCGGCTATGTCCAAACTCAAGGAAAAATATCGAAAGTGGTTCTCAGGAAAGAACTCTTCTCAAGATAACGGGGAAAAGCTGGAAGACCGGATCGGTCCTCCGGACAAAAAAAAATCTGGACGGGCAGGCGATACTGGCAGAACCCAGAAGCCAGGACCGCAATAGGCACCGCCGAGAGCCGATCCGGTCGCCCCGCCGGCTATATGAAAAACCCCGTCCATGGGCGACGCGGGCCATGACTCTATCGCCCTATCGCCAATCCCGGCAGGAAAACCGCTGCATGCCCGGTGCCGCCGCCGGTTCACTTGGTCCAGCCATATTCGCCCACCAGGTCAACAAAGCGAACCCCGGCAAGTAGGGAGATCTCAACCTCTCCTTCTTTTTTTTCGAGAAGTTGGAGAACCTGTTCGTGCTGGCTCCCGACCGGGATGATCAGCCGACCGGGGTCGGCGAGTTGCTCTATCAGCGGTTGCGGAATTCCCGGCCCGCCGGCAGTCACGATGATCGCGTCGTAGAGGGCGAATTCCGGCCAGCCCATGGTGCCGTCATCGAGTTTCGACCTAATATTGAAATATCGCAGTTTGTCGAAGACTCTTCTGGCACCGGCCAGCAACGAATTGATCCGTTCGACGGTGAAGACCTGACTGCACATCCGAGAAAGGACCGCCGCCTGATAGCCGGAGCCGGTACCGATTTCCAGAACCTTCTCCTTGCCCGTCAAGCGGAGAGCCTGGGTCATGTAGGCAACGATGTAGGGTTGCGAGATAGTCTGGCCGGCCCCGATCGGCAAGGGGTGGTCGCCATAAGCCCGCCCCTGCAAGGCATCGTCGACAAAACAGTGCCGGGGCACTTCGGACATCGCGGCAAGGGTGCGCTGGTCCCGGATGTCCCGACTCTGAAGCTGTTCGAGGACCATCCGCGCCCGGCCTGTTTCATACTGATCGATCACTTCTTTTTCTCTTGCCAGGAAAAATCGTTTGCCCAGTCCAGATCGTCCTCGTCGGCATAGGAATAGACGGTTTCGGTAACAATTCCATTCCGAAATGTAACCACTACCTGATTATAGGTCGGCGCCCCCAGATACCGGCCAAAGAGCGGGGTCTTCTCGAAAAAAGAAGTGTCCTTTTCTTTATACAACCACTTTTCAACACCCTCGCCGAGATCCTGTTGTTCATCGGGATCACCAAGAAAAACAATGACATCCTGCCGTGTCGATTTGCCTGCCTGAAGAAGCGCGGCATCCGCGGAGAGATGGCGCACCGGTGTCGTATAACAGCCGGCAAGGGCAAAAAGGGTCAACACAACCAGAAAAGAAGAATATATTCTTGAAGCCATACAGATCTCCAATGAGCGGGCGGATGTCAATAAGGTCAACAACTCTATAGCCTGTGGACGGGTATTTTTCAATGAATAACTCAGAACCCAGCGCCGAGGATCAGGAGAAACGCGTCATGCCGGCATGGCCGGCATGACGCCGTTGTCAAGGGGAGTCTTTTCAGCCTTCAACAACGCGAGTAAGAATTCGATAATTCCTCTCCACCATGGCCAGAGGATCAACGACCAGTCCGGCCTGGATCATCGCGTTGTCATGGATCTGTCTCGCCACCTCGGCGGCAAAATCTTCATCCTTCTCATGCAGGGCGGCGAGTTTTTTTATCAGCGGATTGCCGGGGTTAATCTCCATCTTCTTCTTCGATTCACCCATCCCCGGAATACCATGCTCCTTTCTGCTGGCGGCAAGGATCCGCTCCATCGACGAAGTCATGAACCCATCCGGATTGACGATCATCGCCGGCGCATCGACGAGCCGTTTGGAGACTACCACATCGGCAATGGTCTTTTCGAGCACCTTTTTCAGCCAGTCGATGAGCTTGGTGAGGGCGTCCTTGTCCAGCCGTTCACTTCCCCCGGCCGCCTCGCTCTTTTTATCCTCCTCTTCGTCCTGGCTGATCGCCAGATCGGCCCGGTCGGCGGACACCAGCTTCTTGCCGTCGAATTCCGCCAGATGGCTGAGGACAAAATCGTCGATCGGTTCCATGGTGTAGATGATTTCGATATCTTTTTTCCTGAACATCTCGACATAGGGTCCCGCTTCGATGGCCATCCGACCAGGTCCATTTATGTAATAGATCTCCTGCTGATCCGGCCCCATGCGCAGGACATAGTCGGCCAGGGCGATGGGTTTTCCGGGTTCCGACTTCGACGATTCAAAACGGAGCATCTTGCCGAGCTCCTTCTGGAATTCATAATCGGTGGTCACCCCTTCCTTGAGATAGATCCCAAAGGTCGTCCAGAACTTCAGGTATTTTTCGCTGTCGTTTTTCGCCTCTTCATCGAGATATTTCAAAAACCGTTTGGTGATAACTTTGCGCAGTTTGGCAACCAGGGCATTATCCTGGAGGGCCTGCCGGGAAATATTGAGCGGAAGATCCTCGCTGTCGACAACTCCTTTTAAAAACCGCAGCCACTCCGGCAGGATGTTTTTGGAATGCTGGTCGATGAGAATCCGCTGACAATAGAGATTGACGCCCGGCTCGACCTTGCCGAAACCGAAGGTCTCGAAATTCTCGCTCGGGACAAAGAGCAGGGCATTGATCGCCAGCGGGGCATCGGCTGAGAAATGCAGGCGGTACATCGGCTCGGACATGGCATTGCCGATAAATTTATAAAATTCGCTGTACTCTTCGTCTTTGATATCGCTTTTATTCCTCGTCCAGAGCGCCTGAACGGTATTGACGACCTCTCCGTCCAGTTTTATCGGAAAGGCGACGAAGGCCGAATATTGCTTGATGATCGCGTTGATTTTCCATTTTTGCACATAATCCTTGGCGTCGTCCTGCAATTCGATGATAACCTTCGTTCCCCGGCGGAGCCCGCCCATCTCGGTGATGGTGAAGGAACCGGTACCGTCCGACAGCCATTCGTGCCCTTCGCTTTTGTCCCACGATCTGCTCTGCACCCTGACTGTCTTACCGGCCATGAAGGCGGAATAAAATCCGACGCCGAATTGGCCGATCAGGCTGACGTCCTTTTTTGCCGCTTCGGTCAGTTCCGCCAGGAAGGTGTTGGAGCCGGAATGGGCGATGGTGCCGAGATTGTGTTCGAGTTCGCTTCGGGTCATGCCGATGCCGGTATCGGTGATCGTCAGGATGTTCTTCTTGTCATCCAGGTCTATGGTGATTTCAAGCGGCAGATGGCCATCAAACACCTCGGTTTTAGTCAGGCTCTCATGCCGGAATTTCTCCAGTGCATCAGCGGCGTTAGAGAGCAGTTCCCGAACAAAGACATCTTTCTCGGTATAGAGAGAATGAATAACTATATCGAGCAGTTTTTTGGTTTCAGTTTGGAATTCGTAGGTCGTTGTGTTGCCAGTCATGGTTCACCTCTTGCAATGTACCTCTGAGAGAAAGAGAGTTGTTTTCCCCTTTCCATTGATTTATTCTAGAAAGTCGGCGAAAATGTTAAGCATCGATATCCTACTGTCAAGAGTTTCTTCCCCCGCCGTCACGCCCTCCCGCAAAGTGAGCAAAAACCATGAAAATAATAGCCTTCGGCGATATCCACATGGCCACCAGTGAGGCCGGGAGAATCCCCGGCATCCGTGAGGCGGACCTGGTGCTCCTGAATGGCGACCTGACCAATTTTGGCGGCATCAAAGAGGCCCGGACGGTTCTCAACGATATTCTCACCCTCAATCCCAACGTTCTTGCCCAGTTCGGCAACCTTGACGGCGGCGAGATCAACGACTACCTGGAAAATCTCGGACTGAACCTGCACGGTCAGGCCCGGCTCATCCAGGGCGAGGTCTGTCTGGTCGGGGTAGGCGGCTCAAACCCGACGCCCTTCAACACCCCGTCCGAATTCTCCGAGCGCGAACTCTTTACCCTCACCGACCGGGCAATCCGGCAGGGCTTCGAGTACACCGCCTTGGCCGAACCTCTGCACCGGCGACGAATCCCGCTGATCCTGGTATCCCATGTCCCTCCCTGTAATACCAAGGTGGACAGAATCCATAACGGCAACCATGTGGGTTCAACCGCCGTCCGCACAATCATCGAACGCTACCAGCCGGATCTCTGCATCACCGGCCATATCCATGAAGGCAAAGGCCGGGACCGCATTCTCAAAACCGACATTTTCAATCCCGGCATGCTCAGGCGCGGCGGCTGGGTCACCATTGATGTCAATAACTCTCAACTGAAAGTACAGCTGCAATGAACGATTTTTACCGTACGGTCATCCTCGGCGGAGGCCTTTCCGGCCTTACCGTCGCCCATAAACTGCGTCTGCACCAGCCCGGTCACTCCTTTGCCATATTCGAAAAGGACCGGAAAACGGGAGGGGTCATCTTCACCCACCGCGACCAAGGTTACATGGCCGAGGGGGGACCGCACGGCTTCCTCGACAACTGCTCGGAAAGTCGGGAGATCCTTATTGAAACCGGTCTCGACCGGGAGTGCCTCAAGGCTCCGCTGCTCGATTTCGTCAGGTACGTCCGCCTGCACGGCAGGCTCAACCTCATCCCGCAGACGCCCGGCAAAATTCTCATGGCACCGCTCATTCCCTGGCATGCCAAACTGCGGGTCCTGGCGGAACTTTGGCAGCCGATTGTCGAAGGGGAACCGACGGTGGCCAAATGGGTGAACCATCGCTTCGGCCCGGCCCTGCTCCCGTACCTCGACGCGGTCTATACCGGCACCTATGCCGGAGACTTTGACAAGCTGACCATCGACAGCGTTATGCCGGGAATACGCGCCCTGGAAATGAAATACGGTTCGGTTCTGCGCGGTTTGCTCGTCACCATGCGGGCAAAAAGAAAAAATCGAGCCGCCGGGACCCCGTTCACGATGCCGGCGATGACCAGTTTCCCGGACGGGATGCAGCATCTGCCGGATAAACTGGCGGAAAACCTTCGCCCCGACCACGATCTATTCCTCAATACCACGGTCACCGCGGTCCGCCCGGATGAACAGGGCTGGCAGGTGGAGTCATCACGGGGAAGGTGTCGAGCCAAAAACGTTGTTTTCGCCCTGCCCATCAACGTCACGCTGCAATTGCTCGGCGCTCTCGCCCCGGATATCCCGGAAAAATCGGTTCCCTCAACCTGGTTGGCAACGGTGGTTTTCGGTTTTAAAAATAATCTCAAGCTGCCGCCCGGCTTTGGTTTTCTGACCCCGGAACAGGAACGGCGATTCACCCTGGGGACGCTCTTTTCCTCTAACATGTTCCCAGGTCGAGCCCCGGAAGGGCATGTGGTCTTAGAAACCCTCATCGGCGGCAGAAGGCACCCGGAGCGGCTCGACCTCGATGACCGGACCTTGACCGCCAAGGCCTTCGAGGATGTCCGGGATATCCTCCACCTGCCGAAAGAGCCGGCATATACGGCCGTTTTACGTTCAGACGGCGCTATTCCCCAGCTGGAACGAAATTATCCAAACCTTCTTGCCTGGCGGGAGAAATTTCTTGCCGCCAGGCCCGGCCTCCATATCTGCGGTTTTGGCTGGGAAGGCATTGGGCTTAATGACATGATGAAGCATGCGACCGGGGTGGCCGCGGCGATACAGAGGGATGCGAAACCGAGCCGCATCGGTTCCGAGCTGAAAGGCGTCTATTTTTGATGAATTTCCCCGGATACGACCCTACCGGCCGGAAAAAGGCGCCTGACCCGGATTGTCGTCAGGCACCTCGTCGCATCCCCAGCCCTTCCGGCCCGCCGGCATGACTGCCTTATTGGGTTAGAGCTGTTTCACTTTGTTGATCAGAATTTCGAGCTGCCCGCTGACCGAGGTATCACGGACCAGGTGATTGCTTACGACCTTGATGGCATGAAGAACCGTCGAATGGTCGCGGTTGAAGGTTTTGCCGATCTCGGCCAGGGATTCTTCGGTATACTTCCGGGCCAGATACATGGCGATCTGACGAGGAAGCGTTATCGATTTCTTCCGTGAACGCGACTGCAGGTCGGCGATACTGACCTTGAACTGGCCGCTCACCAATTCACCGATGGTTGCAGCAGTAAGTATTTGATTTACGCCAACTATTGAGGAAACTACCTCGCGCACCAGATCGATATCGACCTGCCCTCCGGAAAGTCTTGCCCTGGCCCGGAGGGCAATCAGCGCCGATTCAATCTTGCGGATATCACCCCGGACATGGTTGGCCAGATAGCCGATCAGTTCTTCGTCAAGCAGCAATTGCTGGGTCATCGCCTTCTTCTCGACGATTCGGTAACGGGTGTTTATATCCGGAGCTTTGATGGCGGTCACCAGCCCGGACGACATCCGCGACCGAAATTCGTTATCGATGCCGACAAGATCACGCGGCGGGCGGTTGGCGGTAAGAATAACTCTTTTACCTGACTTTATCAAAGTGTCGAGAATATCGTTCAACTCTTCCTGGGTCTTCTTTTTACCGGTCAAGGCATGGACGTCCTCGACCAGCAGAATATCACAATTTTCCTGATACTTGCGTTTAAATTCTTCCATCGAGTTGTGCTGAATACCCCGGACCATCTCCGCCGAAAACTGCTTGGCGGTGAGATACTGCAGCCTGGTCATCGGCGACTCGGCAAAGACCTGATGGGCAACAGCATGGGTAAGATGGCTTTTGCCGAGTCCGGTGTCACTATTAATATAGAGGCAGGGGCCAACC
>JBBRGP010000132.1:0-7103 GCA_038224105.1 Desulfobulbales bacterium
GCCGCCTCCGTTTCACTCGGATTTGTTGTACCAAATCGAGTGATAACTCGCCTTCACTTTGGTCGCTTCGCCATATCAGAACCATCAAAGATCAGTCGCGTGGGGTTAATGCAGCAGCAGATGGAGGAAATCAACAGAAAACACGCCTTACATGAAATCAATCCTTGATTTCGTCTATTCAAGTCAGTTAGTCTTCCGCGATGGTGTCCATTCTGCCGATGTTTCTGACCTCATGCGCCGCATTGTCAAAGAGAACCTGCTCAAATTTGATGGGACTCTCTCTTTCCCGAACGTATTGCCTATACCGTTCCCTATAAACTTTCCATAGACGAGGCCAGCCTCTACAAGGCAGTTACCGACTATGTACGTGAGGAGTTCAACCGGGCAGAGGCCTTGGAGAACGATAAACGGGCAGGAACAGTTGGATTTGCCTGACCATAATGCAACGACGCCTGGCCTCCTCTCCAGAGGCAATCTATCAATCCCTGCGCCGTCGCCGGGAAAGACTTGAGAGTCGTCTCCGGGAGCTGGAAATCCTCCAACGTGGTGGCTTGGGTGCATCAACCTTACCCGTGCAGGTGAACGCCGGGGCATCTCCAAGCAGATGCTCTATGTTGAACTTGATGCCGATGGCACGACACGGCATATCCAGTATGCTCCCTACCTCGATTACCGACCCCTGCAGGCTACCGACCCCGACTTTGACGATATCCTCAAACGTCCGGAGTGCCGCTGGATCAGCCGGGAGATACAACACAAGGCACAGAGCTATGCCATCGCCCATGTGGTGCCTGATCCTGAGGTCCGTACCGGCTCTGACCTTGAACGTCAAGACGGAGGCAGCGGTCAAGGAACGGCTCACCAAGGAAATTACCTGCTGGGACCACCTTGCCGAACAGCTCAAGCTGCAGGAGCAGGCTGGCAAGCGCAACGCCCGGCTCAACTCCGGTGAGGCTCGCAAACGGGCGGATGGCCTCCAGGCCCGTCTGCAAAAAGGCTCGAAGAATTGAAACTTGAGGCCCAGATTTCACCACTGCCCCCTGTCATTATCGGTGGCCTGCTGATCATCCCTGCAGGGCTCCTGAAAACCATGACAGGGGCCGAGATGTCTCTGACTCAATCGGTAGACACCCAGGCTGCTGCAGCCAAAGCACGGGCGGTGATTATGGAGCTCGAACGAGGTCTCGGCTATGAACTAATCGACCGGGAGCTGGAAAAGCTTGGCAACGACATAGAGAGCCACATCCCCAATTCTGGCCGTCTCCGGTTTATCGAGGTCAAGAGTCGCGTCTCTGGTGCCCCATCGATTACTGTCACCCGTAACGAAATCCTCTATTCTCTCAATAAACCCGATGACTTCATCCTGGCCATTCTCGAGTTTATGGGGGAAAAGGGGCATCGGGTCCATTATCTACGCAGGCCTTTCCAGACGGAGCCAGATTTCAGGGTGACCAGCGTTAAGTATGATTTCGCCGAACTGCTGGCCCGGGCAGGTGCTCCGTCATAGGATTAAGGCAAGACAAAAGGGGGCTTCCAGATTGTCTTCTTGAGGTGTATAATAGATTATAATAATACACATACGGAGGTGGCATATGAGAACGAATGTAGTGATTGACGACGGTCTTATGGAATCAGCCCTCAAGGCATCAGGAAGAAAAACAAAGAAAGATGCCATAGAAGAAGCTTTGAGACTGTTGGTGCAAATAAAAAGTCAGGAAAAAATAAGGGGTTTCCGGGGTAAACTCAAATGGACCGGCAACCTTGAGGAGATACGGTCAGACAAATGATTCTCGTTGATTCTTCTGTGTGGATTGACTACTTCAACGGCAAAAAGACATCCCAGACGGATTGGCTCGATTCCTCGCTTGGAAATACTCTCATCATCATGGGCGATCTCATCTTGACAGAGGTGCTTCAGGGTTTAGAACGTGATAAGGACCTCAACGTTGCAAAGGATCTCTTGTCGGGAATGCCGTTTATGGCAATGGGCGGGCGCACCTTGGCTTTGGGGAGTGCGGTGAACTATAGATTTCTCAGGAAAAAAGGAGTTACGGTAAGAAAAACCATTGACGTCATGATCGGGACTTTCTGCATTCACTACGAGTTGCCATTGCTGCATGACGACAGAGATTTTGAGCCAATGGTTGCGCTCCTGGGACTGAAAGAAATCAAAACATAGTAAGAGGTTCAAGCGGTCGCGTCAACGCTTGGGCAACTTATCAAAGTCTGGTGGTGTGCCGGCTTTCCCTTACGTTTTTTCCCCCTATCAGCTACTTCGTCCTGCATGGTTCCTGGAACCCCTGCAAAAAAGCGGATACGGGGCTGGATCATATCTTTCGTGATGGCACAAGTCATATTCCAGTCAACTAGTCAACCAACAATTTCAATTCCATAAACTGCGTGACAAGTAATGAATATTTGTACATCTGAGATAATAATCGGTAAACCCCGGTCAAGGATCACGCAGGATCCCGGTGGCAGCTGCAATGTTCTGGCCCATTGTATTTGGGGTAACCCCAACATTCGCACTACCAAATATCAGAAATCAAACGATGGAAGTGCTGCTTCCAGCCTCGCCCAGTTGTCAACTCCTCTCCCCATAACCGAGTAACAACTTCATAAGGAGAACCACCATGCCCGCACCTTTCAAACAACTTGATCGTGAACAGTTCGCCGCTTTACTCGACAAATTCCCGTTCACACGAAAGATTAATGCGGTACACATGCACCACACGTGGAAGCCAAACCATGCCCAGTATAAAGGGCATGAAACCATTGTCGGGATGTGGCGGTTTCACACCGAGACCAATGGTTGGCAAGACATAGCACAGCATATCACCATCGCTCCCGATGGCAGCATCTGGCTCGGGCGCAACTGGAACCTCCCCCCCGCAAGTGCATCCGGTCACAACGGCAACTCGACCGCCGGACCCTTTATGTTCGAGATGATCGGCAATTTCGATCGCGGCAACGATCCCTTCGAGGGGGAACAGGTTAAAACCACGCTCGAAATCATCGCCCTGATTCAGCGAAAGTTTCAATTGCCGCCGGAAAGTTTAATGTTTCACAACACCATGTCGTCCAAAACGTGCCCTGGAAACAGCATTGATTATGCTGAAATCGTACAAGAAGTCAAAGACTTGCACACTACTCTCGGCGAGAAGCGATTCGCGGCGCGCGGGGCCGACGAGGGGCCTTTTGGAGCGGATGCCCTCGAGATACATCAGGTGGTCGAGGACTCGATTGCCTTACTCTCGCGAACCGGACGGGATGGAAAAGATGCCGCGGACGCGGAACTGAACCACGATGAAACCGAGGCCGATTTTGTCTTCCGGCAAACTCGGGTTGCCGCCAGGGATTCCGGCCTGAGCCCCGCCGTACTTGAGGCGCTGCGGCCCCATCTGGTGAACTTGAACATGGGGCAGTTCTCCTCGGAAGGAGAGTGGAAAACTTCACGCGACGATGTCGATGCGATCTTTGAAGAGCACCTGTCCAAGGCCCTGGCAGCGGCAGCGGAAAAGAAACTGCGCATCGTTTTTTTCGCGCACGGCGGCCTAGTGAAAGAATCCGACGGCTTGAGGATCGCGCATAAACACATCGCCTGGTGGTTGAAGAACGATATTTACCCCATCTATTTCATTTGGGAGACCGGGGGCTTCGAGACCATCGGGCAGCTCATCAAGCGGTCCTGCGATGGGTCGGCGCGCGCCATGCGTCGAGATATTTTTGATCATACGACTGACCTGTTAATCGAAGAAACTTCGCGGGCGCTTCAGGGGCCGCGAATCTGGGGGGGGATGAAGACCAGCGCCCAGCTCGCTTCCGCCAGCGGACCAACTCCAGAAGGCGAGGGCGGGGCGCGGTACGTCGCCAGGAAGCTCAGCCAGTTCTGCGCCGACCACCAAGACAAAGTAGAGCTGCACGCGGTCGGCCACAGTGCCGGGTCGATCTTCCATTCGTACTTCATTCCCGCCGCACTCGATCTCGGCGCGCCCAAATTCAAATCGCTGCACTTCCTGGTCCCTGCCGTACGGGTCGATACGTTCAAGACCGAGTTGGCCGACCGTATCGGCAATGGGGTCGATCAGCTCAGCATTTTTACGATGAGCAAGAGCTATGAGCGAGACGACAACTGCGCCTATGTCTATCGTAAATCGCTGCTCTATCTCATCTACTATGCACTCGAACCGGAGCGCAAGACGCCGATCCTTGGGCTTGAACAAAGCATCAGGGGTGATGCTGCGCTTAAGCAGCTCCTTGGACTCGGGGTACCGAACGCCCCCGGCGAGGTGATCTGGTCCGTGTCCTTGAGCGATCAAGGCCGCAGCGCCAGCACCTCCACGACCCATGGCGGCTTCGATGACGATGGCCCGACCATGAGCAGTGTCGTCCGCAGGATTCTCGGCAAAGCCGACGCGGACACTATCGTCGAATATACCACCGGCGAAAGAGGAACACGCGGGACCGATTTGTGGAGCGATCCGGTCGATTGGCCGGCGCGCATCCAGGCCGAAATGGGATTAAACGCCTGTGCCGCGAATGTGCCGCCAACTGCACCGGTGGTTTCCACAGCTCCGGCCCCCATAAGCAGCGCGGCGATCGGAGGCGGCCGCCGCCGCGCCCTTTGCATCGGAATCAATCGTTATCCCACGGCCCCCTTGAGTGGATGTGTCGCCGATGCTCAAGCCTGGGCAGGCATGTTCAAGAGCTTGGGGTTCGAAGAACCCGTCATGCTGTTGGATGAAAAAGCCACCCGGTCCGCGATTGTCGAGCAGTTGTCTTCACTGGCTACCTCCAGCCAGCCGGGGGACGTGATCGCTTTCCAGTACTCAGGGCATGGCACGCAATTACCGGACCTTAACGGCGATGAGGCAGGCGGCGACACTCCCGGCGAAGATGAAGCCATTTGTCCTTATGACTTTAACAGCGGTAATTTCCTAATAGATGACGATATCGGCGAGATTTTCAATCGGCTGCCGAGCGGTGTCAATCTGACCTGTTTTATGGATTGCTGCCATTCGGGAACCATTTCTCGCTTTGCAGTCGGCGCGACCCTGGGAGCGGCTGGCAAGCATCCCGATGAACGTCCCCGTTTTATGGTCGCCTCTGATGAACTGAAGGAGGCGCATCGCCGATTTCGTGTGCGCCTGGGAGGGCAAAGAGCCATCAGTTCGGGCGGGGTAAGTTTTATGAAGGAGGTAGTGTACTCGGCCTGTCTTTCCAGCGAGGTGGCATGGGAAAGCGACGGACACGGCGAATTTACCGTGCGTGCCTTACGAGTATTGCAGTCAGGCATTGAGGGGATGACCAACAAGCAGTTCGAAGAGCGCGTGACCGTCGAGTTCGGTTCGGCTCCACGCCAGCATGCGCGTCTCTATTGCCCTCCCCCCTCCGTTGCTGCTCGCTTCCTGCAGCCGTTGTGGGCCTGAGGGACAGCTCGGACCGTGCTGCTTCCGCTGCTTTTCGATGGGGAAGGCTCGGCTCAGGCACCAGCTTAGCCGTCCCATCGCAAGGTTCCCCAACCTGAGCTTGTCATTTAACCAGGAGGGTAAACACCCAAATGTCAGCAGATACGCAACGATCCGCTCTGTCGACCGTTGCGCATTTTTACTATTGACCCTGCCGTCTCGCGGCTGGAAGGGTCAATCGCCTTGGTGAATATTCCCTACGATCCGTTGGAGCCTGGTCCGGTGGGAAAGCGGTTCAGAGTGGATAATTTTGACGGCGCCCAGGAGGTTTACTACCGCCGCGTCGATCTTGACGACAAGGCGTTGCTGATGAATGACGGCCAGGATCCGACCCCTTCCCGATCCGCGTTTCCACCAGCAGATGGTCTATGCGGTCTGCAGCAAGGTCTTCTGGACTTTCAGGAACGCGCTTGGCCGGCAAATCGCCTGGGGATTTAAAAGAAAGGATGATCCTGAGCAGCTGTGCCTCCGCCCCCATGCCTTTTCAGGCTGGAACGCTTATTACGACAACCAGCTTGGTCAAATCAACTTTGGTTATTATCGGGCCAATGAAGGTTTCCGAGCTTGAGCCCCATGAATTAGGGCAGATTCTGGTTTCGGCGGTTTTCGAAGCCTTTCTTGCCGTCTACAAGCGCAAGGTCGCGCGCTACATGCGGCTCGTCAGCAATGGTTTGGGGGTGTTGCCCGCAGGTGAACTTCCGGCGGATTTGCAAAACCTGCTTGCCGACAAAGCAAGCCGCCTGACCAGTCAATTTCTTTCTATTCTAATCCGCGCGATCGATTACTGCCCTCCGGTCGATTTGCGGTTCGGCGAGTATCTCAGGGCTATAATCACTGCCGATTGTGATCTGGTGCCCGACGATGTCTGGGGGTTTCGGGAGGCGATTATAGACGCTTTTCTGCGGCGAAATATCTACCCGCGCAACGTCAGCAGCCTGTCAGAGGACGCGCTGTTGTGGCGGTCGACCGTAAGTGCGTGCGGTCCGATCACCGCGTTGGATTTCGCCCACCTGCAGTTTGCGGGCGATCCCGCTTCTGCCGCCGGCCCGACGGAGTTGTGGCGCCAGGCGTGTGCGCTGGGCGAATTTCTGACCCGTCCGGAGCATATGGAGGAATTCAGGTTTGTAAGTCAGTCAGACCCCAAGCTGGAAGGCAGTCGCGTTGATCTTCCTTCGGTCGAATCGATCCGTTGCGCCAGGCGAATAGGGCCTAATGGGCAAATCGTATTCGACCTCGTCGCCGAAGTGATCCAACGTCGGACGAAACCGCACAAATACGGCAGAAAGGAGTTTGAATATTTTGGCGGAGCAACGATCATTCTAGGGCCCGAAGGAGAGATTCGCTATGTCATTTCCAAAAGTGTCCTCGGCAAGGGACGATTGAGCGACGGCGCGATTTTATGGAAAGCATCGCAGGTCGGCGCTATTGGAATATTGAGGGGGAAAAATACCAACTGCGATGCCTTGGTTCTACGTTGGCAATGATCTCTCCGGTGTGTAAATCGAACGCAGCAAGAATGGATAAAGTTCCATGACGAACGTATTCATAATCCCGTGCAACTGAAGACTCTTTTCCCGGAATCGGCGGAAGATCAGGAGCCGTCAGTCCTATTGCCTGTACACCTGGCTTTTCGTC
>JBBRGP010000133.1:0-7029 GCA_038224105.1 Desulfobulbales bacterium
ACCGCATCAAGGATTGAAGGGTACATCTTGATCGGTAAATGTTTTTTCAATAAAATCCGCTCGGCAAGAAACCGAACAATGCTTCTGCGCGGTTTTTCCACCGCTTCAAGGATGTCAACGGTGATCCCCTTTTGACGGAGCTCGAGGGCGCCATAAAAGAACTCGGAAGGGAGATCGTCTTCCGCTACTGAATTGATCCGGTCAATTCTTCCAGGAAGAAATACGTAGGCAACTTTCATGATAGCAAAAAGACCGATCCGGCAGAAAACAGGAAACAGGGTTATATTTTTGTCGCCACAAGATTCAGACTTGTTCTGACACCGTCGATGTGATCAAAGCTCGAATCTCGGACAATACCGCATTGCTCAGGCAGCCACTCATGAATATCCTCAAAGCCGGTCTCTTGCAGACAGCAGCTGAGAAAATCGATATCAAATCCGCATTTGTGATAATTCTGGGGATAATCCTGCTCGCCATACACCCTCCCCAGCAATCGCGGGTTCAACGGCAGATGTTTTTCGATATAGAGTCTGGCTAACGCTCGAAAATCCGGAACAGCGAGCCTGACCCCGCCGCCCGGTTTGATCATGGTGTGTATTTTTTGCAACGCTCCGAGGACCGTATCTCCGCTTGCCCGATTTGCTCTGCCGGGATTCCCATAATGTTCGAGGACGTGCGAGACATATACCTCATCACATCGATTGGCAAATTTTCGGCTGCACCAGGTCAGATTACCAATAACATCGACTGCCGGAGTCCAGCGCAGATCGACATTGACATATCCCGGCTGGCGGATATCGCCGCAGCCATAATAGACCTTCAAAGGTTGGGCCTGCCGATAACGGGCAATCTTCGATGAACGTAGCAGCAGCTGTTTTAAAAACAACAGCCAATGAACACCTTCTCGAAGGGTTGGGTAGGTGTTGATCAATTCGTTCATCATCAAGTGGTTTCATTCGCTTATGGGTCAGTTCCCTCGCCAAGACTCCATACGTCTTTGGTAGACTACGTCAAAATAGGCGCCGCCAGCGGAGCGACTAACGAGTTTATTAGTCGAAAATCCTTGGTAGCCATGTTCCACCATAAAATCATTGATGTCGGCCAGCTGGCAACAGCCAAGGTAGGATTCAAAATCCGGTACATCGAGTTTTATATACTTGAAGTTATGTAACACCGGAACACTGCCTTGCAAGATCAGCAGCTCCGACCCTTGGGTATCCATAACGAGCGCCTGATAGTCTGCCGGATTTATTTTTTCGCGCTCTAATAAAGTCGGCAAGGTGATGCTTTGCAGGATGATCTTGTCAATGTAGTTGACATGGGGCCAGATATCTTTATGCTGGTGCAGCGCCAGGATCGAGGACGATGCTCCATTGTTATTGGCGATGTGCAATTGATGCTCGTCATTGTCGCGATCGGCAACAAGATATTGATAAGCGCACTGGTTGGGAAATCCTGCCAAATTCTCCTTGAGGGTGCGAAATACCTCGGGAATCGGTTCAATCCAGACCACGTTCAGATTATGTTTTTTATAGAGCTCCCGTTCCTGGCCGGTATTTGCCCCTACATGAATCACCCCTGAGATTCTTTGAAGAAACCTGTCGGAATTTCTCCGCAGTTTCGCCCGGAGCAGCGCAATTAACCCCATAGCTCTCTCACTAAATCTCCTGTGCCTGCGATGCTCTCAAGGAAGAGACTCTTCTTTTTTTGTAACCCTGTACGACCACTCGAGCTTTGGACTCAATACCCCAGGGGCAGGCCGAAAGTCACAATTTTGGGCGGCGGCGGAGACGCCGACGGCAAAAGAGATCAGATCATCCAGCCGCAACATGATGTGCCACTGGCTTTCCCGGAAAAGCAGATTGATATTATAATGTCCGCTATTGAGAAAATGGGGCGGCACAACGCACCTGACGGTATATTCGCCCCGCTGCGAATCCCTGCGGGTATGCAGCACCATTTCGGCCTCGAACAGCAGAAAATTCTCCCGGGTCAAAAAATAGGCGGCGACATCGAGATTGAGGTTTACGAGTTCATTGGTAAAGGAGCACTCGAAGACAAGCCCCGAATCGATATCGATGGTCTCGCCCTGCCAGGGTTTCAACGAGACTGCGGTCAGGGCAATAAAATCGTTGCCGGGCCGTTCCTCTTTTTTGTCCCAGCGCCACTCGGTCTGTTCGGCCATCCCGGCCCCCGTGTAAAACTCCACCGCATCCTCCGCCGCGCCGGCATAGGTCAAAGACCCTTCTGACAGGACGATCCCCTTGTTGCAGAGGGATTTGACGGCCGTCAGATTGTGGCTGACAAAGAGGATGGTCCGGCCGTCATGAGAGATCGATTCCATTTTCCCGAGACATCTTTTCTGAAATTCCGCGTCCCCTACCGCCAGTACCTCGTCGACCACGAGGATCTCCGAATCGAGATGGGCGGCGACCGCGAAGGCCAGCCGAACGTACATGCCGGACGAATAACGTTTGACCGGGGTATCAATGAAGGCCTCGACCCCGGAAAAATCGATGATCTCATCGAGTTTGTCCCGCACCTCCCGCTTCGACATGCCGAGGATCGTGGCATTCAAAAAGATGTTCTCCCGGCCGGTCAGCTCCGGATGAAAGCCGGTGCCCACCTCGAGAAGGCTGGCCATCCGGCCTTTTATATGAACAATGCCCCGCGTCGGCGCGGCCACCCTCGAGAGGATTTTCAACAGGGTCGATTTGCCGGAACCGTTCTTGCCGATGATGCCGAGGACATCGCCGGCGGCAAGGGTGAGGTTGATATCATTGAGGGCCCAGAACCTGTCCCCTTCGACCTTCGAGGTTTTTTTGTCCCACACCGGCCGGCCGATTGTAGTGTTTGGGTCTTGCTTGCCGCGGATCCTCGCCCACCACGCCTGGAGATCGTGGGAGAGGGTGCCGTGGCCGATTACCCCCAGCCGGTATTCCTTCCAGAGATCATTGACCTGTATTGCTGTTGCCATAGCCCTGCCGATGGATGGTGCGGTCCCGGTCAGACCGTGTCCATAAAGGTTTTTTCAATTCTGCTGAATAAAATGATGCCGCTGGCCAGAACCAGCACCGTCACCAGCCAACTTATGCCGACGTAGCTCCACTGCAGGGTGCTGGTCCCCATAAAGGCAAGGCGGAATTCCTCGACCAGCGCCACCATCGGATTGAGGACATAATAGGGCCGGATCCACTCGGGGACCTGGGACAGAGGGTAGACCACCGGAGTTGCGTACATCCACAACTGGACGATGAAAGTCATGACAAAGCGGAGGTCTTTATATTTGGTGGTGAGGGAGGAGACGAGAATCCCGACCCCGAGACTGAACAAGGCCATCTGCAGCAGCATGACCGGCAATGCCAGGATCCAGACCGTCATATGCATCGCCACGCCTTGCCAGCTGAAATAGACAAAAAAGCCGAGGAAGAGGAGAAATTGAATGCCAAACTGGAAAAAATTGAGCAGCACCACAGCGATCGGCACGGTCAGCCGGGGGAAATAGACCTTGCCGAACAGTGCGGCATTGGTGTTGAAGGTGCCGGAGGTGGCGGTAATGGTTGCGGCAAAATATCCCCACATGACATTGCCGGCCAGATAGAACAGAAAGGGCGGCAGCGAATCGGTCGGTATCTTCGCCACCTTGCCAAAAATAATGGTGAAAACGATCGTCGTGAACAAGGGCTGGAGGATATACCACAACGGCCCGAGAATGGTCTGCTTATAGATGGAAACAAAATCCCTTTTGACAAAAAGGAGGATCAGGTCCCGATAACGCCATAATTCGGCAAAGTTAATATCAAACCATCCGGTTCGGGGTTTGATGACGATGTCCCAGGTCTGTGGGTTCATGTTTTCCGTACTGTCACTTTTCATCGGTTGCTGCCTCGTGAAAACACCTTGACCAGAGGATTGTTCAAAAAGAGATGCAGTCTCTTCTGGAGGCTCTTGGCCCGGTCCACCCGCTGCCGCAAAAAGTTGATCTCTCCGTCCTGCTCCCGCCCGGCCTCGGCCAGAAGCGCCCTGACGCTTTCCAGTTCCTCGCCAAAGAGCTTCACCTTGTTCTGCACCACGGTAAAGATCCCCTTCTGCATAGCCTGGGCAATGTTATCGGCGCTGCGGTAGTATTTTTTCTTCTCGCCCTTTCGCCAGATCCGGCGGACGAGGCCGAACTGCTCAAGCTGACGGGCGGCGATGCTGATCGAGGCCTTGCTGAGTTCCAGTTCTTCGCCGATACTGTCGAGCGAACACTCCTGTTCCTGCAGGTAGAGATAGACCAGGACCATGCCGACCATCCGCCCTGCTCCCAGATCCTGGGAGATGCGCCCTCCGGCCGCAACCAGACGTATCCTGGTTTCTTTGATTGTGCTCGCGGAATTCATGAAGGCCGACTATATTATATTTTTCATCTTTTACAATATAATAAAAGTTGAAAACTGAGAAAACCTCAGCCGCGGCTCGAGGCGGCGGCGAGCAGGGTCTGCACCGTCGCCGCCGCCGAGGCCTGCCAGCTGAAGCCCTCCGCCCAGAGTCTCGCACTCCGGCAGAGATCAGCCCGCCTGTTCGCCGGCAGGGCGAGAACCTCGAGGATGGCCGAGGCAATGCCGGCACCGCTCACCTCGCCGGCATAAATGGCCTGTTCGCCGCCGACCTCCGGAAGGGCGGCGGAGGCGGTCGTGACCACCGGTGTTCCGGCCATCATGGCCTCAAGAACCGGCAGCCCGAAGCCCTCATAGACTGAAGGGAGGACAAAAAGGTCCGCCCGCTGGAAGGTCTCGACAAGGGCTGGAAACTCGAGGCGAGAACAGCGGTGCAGCCGCGACCGGTCCCTGACTGCGGCAAGACTTGCGACAACTTCCTTTTCCCCGCGGCGAGCCTTGCCAACGAGCACCAGGTGATGGGGGATTTGCCCTTCAAGGAGCCTGAAGGCTTCAATCAGAAGATGCACCTTTTTGTGGGGATAGGTATGGGCAACACAGAGGATATACGGGGTACCGGAAGGGACCGCCATCGGTGCATCTTCGCTCCGGCGAGCCGGGTCAGTGCGACCGAAGACCGGATCGACTCCTTCATAGACCACGGAGATTTTCTCGGTACCGGCAAAACCATGGCGGAGGATCTCCTCTCTGGAAAATTTGGAAATCGTGATAATCCGGCGACACCTGCGACAGGCAGTACGGACCAGCAGATCGAGGGTCCACCGCTCCAGCCGCTTCATGTCTTCCGGAAAACTTAAATACTGGAGATCATGAATCGTGACCACCTGAGGGCAAGGGCTGAAAAAAGGCGCCGTATAACCGGGAGACCACAACACATCGAGAGCTGCCCTTCTCACATGAAAAGGGAGGAGGAGTTGTTCGGCGGCAATTCTGAGCGGCCTGATACCGGCGGTTACCGGAATCAGTCGAAATTCGACATTGTCAAACTTTTCGAGATCGGCACGGAAAATCGCCTCGTTATCGCGGGCGGTCAATAAAACAAGGGTGTGGGCGGGAAACTGCGCGGCCATCTGCTCCAGGTTCTCTCGCAGATATATTTCGGTTCCCCCGACGTCTCCCGGCACCAGAAACAAGGTGTTGACGCCAATTCTCATGACCGTCTTTCTCTCATACCCTGGCGCCCCTTCAAGCGTTGCAGGGCCATGGCCGAATAGGCGCCGACGATAAGCCATCTGACCATAAAATGGGCCATCGCCGCCGGATGGAATCGCCCCGTATCCCTTGTCACCGCCTCGTATTCTTCTTTAAACTGCACCGAAAAACTGGTGCCGCTGATCGAGCCTTCATGCCAGCGAAACATGGCCAGGGGCGGACCGTCCAGCATGACCCCGGGGCCATGCCGCCACAAACCGAGGACAAATTTGTAATCCCAGGCCGCAACCAGAGATTCGTCAAACAATCCGGCGCGTAGAAAGGCCTCCCGGCGAAAAAAAAGGGCCGGCTGAGAAATGTAATTAATGCATCTGTAGGTGAAGTGCGAGGAGAGCGGAAAAAACAGTTCCTTGAAGCGGGTGATGCTCGACCTGATCTCCTCGGATTGTTCGTTGACAATCGGACAGCGGCCAAAACAGAAAGCGGCGGCGGGACTCTTTCTCATTGTCTCCGCCACTCTTCGCAGGGTCCCGGGAAAATAATAATCGTCACCGTTCAACCAGGCCATAATGTCGCCCGAAGCGAGTTTGAAACCTTTATTCAGGGCATTGGCGGGACCACTGTCCGGCTCGGAGATGACCCGGGCAAGAGACCCGCGATAACGCTCGATAATCTCGAGGGACCGATCGGTGCTGCCGCCGTCAACGATGATATATTCCAGGTCGATTTCCGGACAGGCCTGCCCAAGAACACTCCGGAGGGTTTCCTCGAGAAACCGTTCTCCATTGTAATTAATTGTAATTATCGATATTTTTATGACTCCCTCCTCATTTTTTCCCGCCGGTCAAAAAGCATTAAAGGGAGAATGAAATAGAGGCCGAAATAGAAAAAATAGTAATAGCGCCAATTAAAGATATTGATCGCCAAAAGCGGGATGACACCGGAGAGGAGAAAGCCGGAAAAAATCGCCGCCGAGGGAAACCACCGAAAACCAAGGAGAACGCAAGGCACGAGAAGAAGCATGGGCAATGGATTCCAGATCACATATTTCCAGGGACTGTCATAGGAACCCTTATAAATTCCCAGAATCGTTTTTCGAAGTTGCGGGAAAGAGGCTTTGTCATCGACATAGGGGTAATAGTCAGCTAATTCCGTCTCCTTTAAAAAGTTCCAGGTATAGCGATCCTCAAGGTAGGCGTGCCATTTGTCGGACACGGTTTTCTCCTTGGCCATATCGAACACCTGAAAATACCCTTTCCCGGCCCGCACCGCCTCCTGCGACCAGGAAGTCTGTTTCAGAAACATGGTATGAGAGGTCAGTGAGATTGAAAGGAACTCAAGTCCGCCAAAGGCGCGAATCTGGCTCATTGACCAGAGGAGGCCGCCGGTCAACACCAGGGCCGACAGAGACACCGCCAGAGTTTTTTTCCAGGCAATG
>JBBRGP010000134.1:0-6988 GCA_038224105.1 Desulfobulbales bacterium
GGATGATCGGCAACCTCGCGGAAATCCCGGCGGAAGCCCTGTTCCAGACCCTCAACATGAACAGCAAAACCGGCATCCTGACCATCACCGACCTCAGCAAGGGTACCGCCCGCTTCTCCTTTCGCCAGGGTGCCCTGATCAAGGCGAAATACGGCGAGCATGTCGGAGATCTGGCTTTTTACCAGATTCTCAAGGAAAAATCCGGGCGATTCCGTTTCACCCCCGGCATCGCCCCGGAGGATTTCAGCACCCCGGAGATAGGATTTTTCATGAAACTGCTCATGGAAGGCATGCGCCGGCTGGACGAAGGAAAACCTCAGAAAACCAACTGACGACAACGGGGCGACGATACCGCCTGAAAAAATGGTCCGCCCGGGTTTACAGCAGCTTACCCAGGTAGTTGAAGGTGGAAAGCTTGCCGTACCGACCTGAGTTGGCCAACCGTTCCTGCAGTTCCTGAAGATCTCGTCCGGAGATATTGTCGCCGGAGATATCGACCACCGCATAACTCACCCCGATCTCGCGCAGTTCCTCGAGGTACGGCAGCAGGGAAAACGGCCTTTCCGGAAAGGTCTGGGTGCAGCCGTCCTTCTTCCTGATTACATAGGCCTCGTTTTTCGGACTGTTGATCTGCCGCTCATAGTGAAAATGGGCCGGCGCAAGCCTCGAGGTATACAGGGCCGGCGCGCCGTACACGGTCAGGCCGATCGGAATGGTCTGCCCCTCCCGGTCGCTTGCGCCGTCGGCAACGGTCGTTTTGCCGGCGGCGAGGAACTCGCCCAGCGCCCCCCGATCCATTTCTATCGCGGCCTGAGCCCTGGTCAGTCCGAGAGCGGCAAGGAGGGCGGCAGCCTGACTGTTCATGAGATTGAAGGTGTAATCGGCAAAGAGCTGAACCTTCTCCTCGCCAAACAGAGCGGCCTGACTGAGATGGCCAAGCTGAAAACTTCTGAAGCCGGAGCGGAGCAGCACGGCGATCTGCCGGCGGCAGCGGGCCAGGTCGTTTTCCATAATCAGCGGCGGCAGCGCCCAGATCACCATCCGGGCCCTCCGGCCAAGGGCCGTTTTGATCTTGCCGGCCTGGCTCAACATCCGTTTGTCGAAGCTCAGTAAAAATCGATCCGGATATACGGGTAAATCACCGAGCACCGTCTTCACCGAGTCGGTTTTCAGCCACCATTCCAACGGCAACCCTTTTCTCGGCATTGGTCGTCGGCCGGGAACGCCGCTTTTTTCCATTTTTTTCGCCAACTCCGCTGCAGGATCCGGTTCGCCGCTGCCGCCGACCTTGGCGATAATCGCGGCGATGGATCGGGCAAGGGTTTTCCGCACCTTGGCAAGTTCCCTGGCGGCTTCGCCGGTCGGCAGAAAGGTCGCGGCGGATGCAGCGGTGCAGGCCGCGCCGTCAATCTTATAGACCTCGACCTGGTCGCCCGGGGTGATCTGAAAATCTTCGGGCAGGGGAATCGACACCTTGCTGCCGGCCAGGGCCAGTTCCTGCCGGACACCGGAAACGAAAAGTTCTTTCAGCCGAAAAGGCGTGCGCTCACCGGATGGTTCCCGGTGTAACCGAAGTCTGTCGCCAACGGCCAGATCCCCTTTCAGGACAAAGCGACAGATCCGCTGATCGCCGACCATCTTGACCGCGGCAAACCGGCCAAGATGGATGCCCATATTGCCGGAATGAAAAGGGGTAATCGCCTCGGCCGGCTGGGGTGATAAAAAATAACCGGTCGATGTCTTGCGGCTCATCGCCCGATCGGCCAGGGCTTTTGCGGCGAGCACGGCTTTTTCCTGCTCCTCCGGGGCGGCGTCGAGTACCAGGCGGTAGGCTCCGACGATCGACTTCACATAATGGGCGGATCGCAGCCGCCCTTCAATTTTCAATGAGGTTATTCCGGTCCGCAACAATGCCGGTACGACATCCAGGCCGCTCAAATCGTTCATGGAAAAGAGATACCGGGCCGGGTTGTTTTTTTTATCATGGCCTCTGCCCTTCTGGCTCGCCGCGCTGTACGCCCGTCGGCACGGCTGCACGCATCGCCCGCGCAGTCCGCTTTTGCCGCCGAGATACGACGAGAACAGGCAGAGACCGGAATAGGAGAAACACATGGCGCCGTGGATGAATACCTCGAGCTCGGTGGTGCCGCGCCGTTCGGCGATCACCGCGATCTCCTTGACGGTCAGCTCTCTCGCCAGGACCACCCGCTCACAGCCGAGGGTGGCGAGAAAGCGGACGGCATCCGAGTTGTGGGCAAGCATCAGGGTAGAAGCGTGCAGTTTCAATCTCGGGAAAAAGGTTTTTGCCAGGCGGAGTATCCCGAGATCCTGGACGATCAGGCCGTCGGGCTGGAGTTCCTGGAGAAGCGCGAGGTTTTCGACGACCTCGGGCAGTTCTTTTTCGAGAATCAGGCTGTTGGCGGCAACGTACAGTTTCTTGCCCAGTCCGTGGCACATCCGGATCATCGCCCCGATTTCTTCGAGGCGGACATCCCTGGCCAGAGTTCGCGCATTAAAGCCCGGGGCGCCGACGTAGACGGCATCGGCGCCGCCGTCGAGAGCCGCCCGGAAGGTTTCCACGCTGCCGGCCGGGGCAAGGAGTTCGACCGCCGCCATCAGCTTTCGATGATGACCTCGCCATCATCTCCTAAACCATCGAGCACCACCTTGATCCGTTCATTTTGTTGATTCGCGGTGTGCATGCCGGTAAAATCGGGCTGGATCGGCAGTTGCCTGCCGCCGCGATCAACCAGGGCGGCCAGCTGGATGGTCAAGGGCCGGCCATAATCCATAATGGCATCCATAGCGGCGCGGATGGTCCGGCCGGTAAAGATGACATCGTCGACCAGGATAAGATTGATATTATCGACCTCAAAGGAAATTTCGGTGGTCTTGACAATCGGATTCTGGCTGATCAGGCTCCAATCATCCCGATAGAGGTTGATATCGAGCGACCCGAAAGGAACCGTTCCGCCGATCTGGCCCTGAACATACCCATGAATTCGTCTGGCCACATACACCCCGCAGGTATGGATGCCGACGATAGCCATCGCTCCGCGGCCATGGTTCTTTTCAAGAATCTGCAAGGATATCCGTTGAATGGCCAGGTCAATATCCTGAGCCGACATGATCACTCTTTTCTTGACACTCACTGTCCCACCCTTCGCCAGAAGAAATCTATGCCCCGTTCGTCAACCCTGTTTATCGCCTCCGGAAAGGCCTCACACTCGACGGCGAAGACCTTGCCGGCAATGGTATCGATATCATCTTCATAGGCGAGCTCGACACTTTTTTGCAGGATAATCGGACCATTATCATATTGTTCATCGGCAAAATGAACCGTGCAGCCGCTCACCGTACACCCTCGCGCCTTCACCGCACTGTGGACGTGATGCCCGTAGTACCCATCGCCGCAGAAGCTGGGGATGAGTGACGGGTGGATATTGATCACCGCCCGGGCCAGTTCGGGTGGCGGCATATAAAGTTTCAGATAGCCGGCAAGAACGACGATATCGATTTCATAGTCCTTGAGAATAGTGTTGATCCCGGCATTGTCGGCCCGATAAAAGGAGGGGTAACCGTACTTTTCGGACTTGTTGAGTCCCAGGACGCCCTTGACGTTGGAGACCACCACCTGAATGCGCGCGGCCAGGGTGCCCTTGTTGATGCGATCATGAAAGTTGTCGAGCGTTCGTCCGCTGCCCGACAGTAAAACGGCCATTTTCAGCATTGCCTATTCCCCCGCAAAATAGCTGTTGCGCGACATGTCGACCTTTTCCAACCACTTGGAAATTGCCGTGTCGTAGGCGGAGGTCAGGGCAAAGACCTTTTTCATGAGCTGGAAACGGGTCTTCAGGGTGGTGTTGCCGGTCGCCCTGATTTCCTGCAGGACCGTCGGGTAATCGGCGGGATCGACGATAACCGTGACATCATGAAAATTCTTGGCTGCCGCCCGCAGCATGGTGGGGCCGCCGATATCGATATTTTCGATGGCATCGGCCAGGCTGCAGTGCGGATCGGCAACTGTCTTCTCAAAGGCATAGAGGTTGACGGCAATGAGATCGATGTTTTGCAGACCATGGGTGGCGCATTGCTGCTGGTGATCCCGGTTTGACCGCTGATTGAGGATGCCGCCATGCACCTTCGGATGCAGGGTTTTCACCCGGCCATCAAGCATCTCCGGAAAACCGGTGAACTGCGAGACATCGAGGATCGCGAGCCCCGCCTCCCGCAATTTCTTGGCAGTTCCGCCGGTGGAGAGCAGTTCGATGCCAAGACTCACCAACTCTTTGGCAAAGCTTTCGATTCCGCTTTTGTCGGTCAGACTCAGCAACGCTCTCTCTATCTTATACATAGGTCTCTCCTGTTCATAATGTCCCGGACCGTTCTGGGAATTCTCTTTTGCCGTCAATTTTTTCTGGTGAAGTTCATGATCTTGCGGCGGTCACGCTTGCCCGGCTTGGTGGCGGGGGCGGTAAAGCCGGCGCCGCTCATTTTCTTCAGCTCACGCTGTTCGTTGCGGGCGGCGATACTTTCCGCCGACTCGACGTAGAGCAACCGCGCCTCCACCGCCGGCCGCCGCAATTTGGAGAGGGCGAGAACCGTCAAATGAAACTCCATGGTGCCGATGGTCAGCAGGAGGGTGTCGCCGACCGCGACACTGTGCGCGGCCTTGCCCCGATTGCCGTTGACATGGACCTTGCCGCCATTAACCGCCTCGGTCGCCAGGGACCGGGTTTTGAAGAACCTCGCGGCCCACAGCCATTTATCCAGTCGCACCGTTTCCGAACTTTTTTCCATTGCCTCCTCCCCCCATAGCGCCTCCCCCGGCCTTCTGCTCGCCGGGAAGCACTTAGAATACACCGAAATGCCGTGAAGCGCATGCAAATTTGAACCCCGCCGGCTTTACCGCCTGCCGGGAGAAGACAAAAGATGCCAGCCTTCAGCAGGCGACCCCTCGAGGCCGGCGACAGGGCAGGGATTGCTCCCAGGTGATATTTCCGAAAAGCAAAAGGGTGTTGTCGAAGAAGCGCAAAAAGAGTAAGTAACAACAACATTTCCATGATCGCTTGCTTGCCCGCGGCGATCCGGGAATGGAGGTACTCCAGATTGAGACAAGCTGCCGATAATTGACGATACTGAGGTTCATTGGGCGGGACAATGCATATCCAGACGGTTGGCCTTAGAGGCCTGAAGACCCCGATCAGAGTCAAGGAAAAATGCGGCAAGGTGCAGAGCACCATCGCCACCATTGCCATGCAGGCCCGTCTTCGGGATGGAAGCCGCGACAATTGCGTCGAAACTTTCACCTCCATTCTCAACGCCTATCTCGAGGAGCTCTCCGTCGCCAGCTTTTCCACCATCCTTGCCAGGTTGAAAGAAGCCCTGCAGGCGAAAAGCGTCCGGCTGGAGATGACCTTCCCCTATTTCCTCGATAAAAAGGCGCCGGTCAGCAATACCCACAGCCTGATGGAGTACACCTGCACCTTCTCCGGCGGAATCGGCGACGATCAAGGCTTCATCCTGACCGTGTGCGTGCCGGTGACCACCCTGTGTCCGTGCTCGAAGGAGATCAGCGCCAGCGGCGCCCATAATCAACGGGCGGAAGTGACCCTCAACGTAAAATTCAAGAATTTTATCTGGGTCGAAGACCTCATCGCCATCGTTGAGCGATCCGCCTCCTGTGAGGTCTATGCGCTGCTCAAACGGCCGGATGAAAAATTTGTCACGGAAAAGGCTTTTAACAACCCGATGTTCGTCGAGGATGTAGTCCGCAAGGTGGCGGTGGCAGCCCTGGCCAACCCTGACATCACCTGGTTTTCCGCCGGGGTGGAGAGCTTTGAGTCAATCCATAAGCACAGCGCCTATGCCTATGTCGACAGCGACGAGGTGCGCTAAGGCCCGGCTGCAAACTCAAGGACCTTGGTAACGGCTCCACAATGACTCCAGAGCCCGGACCATCCGCTGGACGCCCGTAAAACGCTGTGGTGCCCGGGAGATGCCGGCCAGGGCACTCTGCATGGCCCGGCACTGGTGGCCGTAGGCCTCGGTGATTTTGGCAAGGCGCGGTAGTCCGGTGCTGCTTTACCCCCCCACCCATACCACCGCTGTCACTCACTTATTTTTACGGCCGAACCCGGTAAAACGGTTACGAAACGGTCCCGCCTCCTTCTCGCCGTCAAGCATTTTACGAAGGGTCGCCATTTCTTTTTGCGCTACCCGCAGTTCCTGAACCAGGGCATCTCTTTCACTGAGAGAAGCCTGGTCAAGGACCTTCTGCAATGTTGCCACCTGCTGCTGGGCCCGATACAGGTCCAGGGCTATCGCTCTGATCGACATGGTTTCCCCACATACATTTTTTATCAACACCGACTGGGTGTATTCACGACGAAGGCCTAACTGCGTCGAGGCGGGAAGGAATATGCCGTAGCCCCCTGGCGGCGCCAGGCTCAGCCTCCTTGCCGCAACATCGCCTGTTTTTCCACCGCCGCCCTGAGAATCCGGAAGACTTCCCGGTAGTAGGTCTGAATCCTCGATTTCACGTACTGATGCACGGCACCTCGCAGTTCCCCTTCATCGACCGGGTAGCGGCGCACCGCGGCATCGATTTCCTCGCCCTGCCAATCGGGTTCCCAAGGCAGACCTTCCTGCAGGCAGTACTGCTGCTGTTCGATTGCCTCATTGATGATGACATCGCGCAGCCTCTCCACCTCGCGCAGCATTTTATTTTCTTTCACCGCCGAGCCCTTGCGGTCGGCAAGAAAATTGAGAATCTCCTCGACCGGATCTTCGCGCATGACCTTGGCCAGGTATTTAACCTGGCGTTTTCTCGCCCCGCCTTTAACATTCCGGCAACGGATGATTTCATCCTTTACCAGCTGACTGGCGGGCAGCAGCTTGAGATCCTTATCGGTGAGCAAAGCAAGCTCGGCCGCGACATCCTCTTCGTCCTTGAACCGTCTCTTTTGTGCCGATCTACTGATATATT
>JBBRGP010000135.1:0-6959 GCA_038224105.1 Desulfobulbales bacterium
ATCAAGGAGAGTCTCGCCCGGGACGGCGACGACATTGCCGGCCTGATCATCGAGCCGATTCAGGGCGAAGGCGGAGACAACCATTTCCGCAATGAATTCTTCAAGGCGCTACGGACGATCTGCGACGAAGCGGAGATCCTCTTCATCATTGACGAGATCCAGACCGGCATCGGCCTTACCGGAAAATTCTGGGCCCATGCCCATTTCGACGGCCTGCCGGATATCGTCTGTTTCGGTAAAAAAACCCAGGTCTGCGGGGTGCTCGCCGGCGAACGGCTGGACGAAGTGCGGGACAACGTCTTTACCGAACCGAGCCGGATAAATTCAACCTTTGGCGGCAACCTTATCGATATGGTCCGCTGTTCGGCAATCCTGAAAATTATCGACAAGGAAAATCTTGTCGATAATGCTTGCCAGCGCGGCCGGGAACTGCTACAGGGATTGGAGCTTTTGTCTAGGGAATTTCCGGAAGTTATAATGAATGCCAGGGGCCGGGGGCTGATGTGTGCCTTCGATCTGCGGGATGGCAAAGCGCGGGACGCGTTCAGGAAACACCTGCTGATCGAAAAACTGCTGCTGGTCGGCTGCGGCGAAAAAAGCATCAGGTTTCGCCCCCACCTCATCATCACCCGGGAAGAAATTCAGCTGATTCTGCAAATAATCCGTAAGGTTTTGGAACGGCTGGGTCGCCGGCCAGGCCGCAACCGGCAAGAAGGGGCAAGTACATGAGCATTACCACCGAAATTACCGACTATATGGAACTGCGCACGCTCCTCAGCGATGAGGAAAAACTGGTGCAGCAGACCGCCCGGGAGTTCGTCAACCGGGAGGTGATCCCGATTATCGACAGCTATGCCCAGGAGGAGAAATTTCCCGCCCATCTGGTGAAGACCATGGGTAGCCTGGGTTTTCTCGGGCCGACCCTGCCGGAGGAGTACAACTGCGCCGGGCTCTCGAACGTCGCCTACGGCATCCTGATGTACGAACTGGAAAGAGGTGATTCGGCGATCCGCAGTTTCGCCTCGGTTCAGGGCTCCCTGGTGATGTACCCGATCTACGCTTACGGCAGCGCCGAACAAAAACACTTCTGGCTGCCGAAGATGGCGGCCGGCGAGGCGATCGGCTGCTTCGGCCTGACCGAACCCGATTTCGGCTCTAACCCATCCGGCATGCGCACCCGGGCCATTCGCAACAACGACGGGACCTGGACCCTGAACGGCACCAAGATGTGGATCACCAGCGGCAGCATCGCCGATGTCGCCGTGGTCTGGGCCGGCACCAGCGAAGGAGTGCGCGGTTTTCTGGTAAAAAAGGATACCCCCGGCTTTACCACCGTCCGGATGAAGGGCAAATGGAGCCTCCGCGCTTCAGTCACCTCCGAGCTCATTCTGGAAAACGTCATCGTCGACGAACAGGAGGCGATGCTGCCCAAGGCCAAAAGCCTCAAAGCACCGCTCAGTTGCCTGACCCAGGCCCGCTACGGCATCGCCTGGGGGGCGCTCGGGGCGGCCGACAACTGCTATCAGACCGCTTTAGCCTACGCCCTGCAGCGGGTTCAGTTCGACAAACCCATCGCCGCCTTCCAGCTCCAGCAGAAGAAACTGGCGGAAATGGTCACGGAACTGACCAAGGGTCAATTGCTGGTCCTGCAACTTGGCAGATTAAAAGACAAAGGTACCTTTACCCCGGCCCAGGTTTCGATGGCCAAAATGAACAACGTTAAAATCGCCATGGATATCGCCCGGACCGCCCGGACCATGCTCGGTGCCAACGGCATCATGGGGGAATACCCGGTGATGCGGCATATGAACAACCTCGAATCGGTCTATACCTACGAAGGGACCCACGACATGCACACCCTGATCATCGGGGAAGCGGTTACCGGTATCGCCGCCTATCGCTGAGCGGCATGGCCGGGGGCACCCCCGCCCACTTCCCTCAAGGCGGTAATGGTTGCGTGCAGGGCGATAACGGCGGTATCGACCTTGAGAATTCTCGGGCCGATGGAACAGCAGGAAAAGCCCTGCTCACGAAATTTCCGGACCTCGTAGTCAACCCAGCCACCTTCCGGCCCGACCGCCAGGACAATTCTTCCCCCATTGCCGGCCACCACATCGGTGAAGGGCCGGTCGCCGGCCGGATCGGCAATGAGAAGAAAGCGATAGGCGGCGGCAAGGGGGGGGAAAAAATCTTCAATGAACGGCTTGAATCTCGGGTGCAGGCGAATCTCCGGCATCCGGGTGTCGACCGCCTGTTCGAGCCCATGGCGTAAATGGACACGGTACTCGTCGGGCTGGAGAAGTCCGGCACCCCAGAAGCTTTTCTCCACCCGCTTGGCGTTGATGAGATGGATGGTCCCGACCCCGAGGGCGGTGACCTGACTGAGGATACGCTTCAGCATGATCGGGCGCGGCAGGGCGAGAATGAGGTCGATCGGCGGGATTTCCCCCACGGAATCGCTGAGTTCGAGCGCGAGAGTAACCGAGATCGGCGGCCTTTGCCGCAGGACCTCGACCGTGCCGATGCCGCGCCGGCCGTTGATTAAACCGATCCGCAGCCGGTCGCCGATCTCCGCCCGCAATACCAGGACAATATGTTCCGCCCGATGATCGGTTATCGTCAGCCGACCGTCGACGATCTCCGCAGCCTCTGCCAGTATGATATTCATCTCCTGTCCCCGGGTGGTCCAGAACCACTTTATTTTTTTATTGTTACGATTTGAATTCCTTGCATTTACGGTAAGAATCCCTTTAAGGTGAATAGGCAAATAACGCTGCTGAGGCCCTTTACCTATGTTCCTACTCTACAATATTCTCCAGGTCTGCCTTTTACTGGTTTTCTTGCCGCTCCTCATCCTTTTTGTTGCCTTCAGCGATAAATACCGCGCTCGCCTTCCCGCCCGACTCGGCCGAGGGCTGGCAACAAGGCTCGGCACGGAGAAACGCCGGTCCAAGACCATCTGGCTCCACGCCCTGTCGGTGGGCGAAGTCACCTCGGCGGTGCCGCTGGTCTCCGGTCTCAGGCAAAAATATCCGGCCGCGACCATTATCGTCTCAGTGACCACCGGTACCGGCCGGAAGGTTGCCGACATTCTGCTCGGCAAAACCGCTGATCGGGTGATCGACGGGCCCCTTGACCTTCTGCCGGTGGTGCACCTGTTTATCAGACGTATTCGCCCGGATCTGTTCATCCTGGTCGAGACCGATTTCTGGCCGAATATTCTCACCTGCCTGAACAGGCATGGAATTCCGATCCTTCTGGTCAACGGCCGGGTGTCGCGAAAGTCGATGGCCCGCTACCAGCGGCTGCGCTTCTTCTTTCGCCCGATGTTTCAGTGCTTTTCATTTTTGTGCATGCAGACGGAGGGCGACCGGGACAAGATGACGCTTTTGGGGATTTCTTCTGACAGGCTCCCCACCCTCGGCAATCTGAAATTTGCCACCCCGGCGGCGGGAGGAGACGGGACGGCGGCGATGAAGGCGGTTTTTTTACCGAAAAACCGCCTGATCTTCATCGCCGGTTCGACCCATCCCGGTGAAGAACAGCTCCTCATCGACAGCTATGCCCGGCTGCGGGGCGGCCATCCCGAACTTTTTCTGGTTCTTGCCCCGAGGGATTCGAAGCGGGCCAGCGAGGTTCAAGTTCTGGCCGGCGAGCGCGGCTTGACCGCCGCCCTGCGGTCTGCCGGCACCTATCAACCGGCCGATATCTTTATCCTTGATACCATCGGCGAATTGGTCGATTTCTACGCCCTCGCCGATCTTGCCTTTGTCGGCGGCAGCCTGGTCAAAAAAGGCGGCCACAACCCGATCGAACCGGCGGCCATGGCCATTCCGGTGCTCTTTGGCCCGAACATGGAGGACTTCAGCGAAATTGCCGCGACCCTCATCGCCGAGGGAGGGGCGACCGAGATCGGTGATCCTGAGCAGCTCACCAGGATCCTGAGCGATCTCCTCGACAGTCCGGATCAGTTGTCCCGGATGGGCCAGGCGGCCCTGCGGTGCGTGCTGCGGCAGCACGATATTATCGCCAGGCATCTCCTACTAATTGACAGGCTGTTGTGAAACACCCGGCGACGTATATTTCCGACCACCTGCTGGTGTGCCTTACCCTGGCCTTTATCTCGGGAATAACCCTCGCCCCGCGGCTCAGCTTGCCTGCCGCCGCTGTCTCCGGCCTGGGTCTTGGCCTTCTGCTTTTTCTGATGCTACCCGCCTTGCTCCATCTTTTCGGGTGGCACAAAACGGTTCTCTGCCTGCTCCTGCCCTTTTTTGCCGGCCTCGGCTGCCACCACGGCCTGATCGCCCTGCAAGCGCCCCAAGGGGGAGAGCACCTTTACCACCGGATCGACGGGAAAACCGAGGCGGTGGTCAGCGGAACCCTCACGGCACTGGCCGAATTCGACGGCATGACCAGCCAGGTGATCCTCCGCGCCGACCACCTGCGTTTCCCTGATGCACCGGAGATGCTCCCGACCACCGGCAAGATCATCTTGCGCTTGCCGGGGCCCTGGCCCGAGGGGCTGAGCCCTGGCGACCGGCTGCTGGTCCGCGCCGACCTGAAACGGCCCGACGGTTCCCGGACCCCGGGCGTCTTCGATTATGGCCAATACCTGGCCGAGAAGGGCATCTGGATCAGCGGTTTTGTCCGCTCTCCCCTCTTTCTCGAGAAAATTCAGGAAAAACAGAGTTTTTTACACAGGCTCCGCTTTCTGCCGGAGAAAATCCGGGTAAGAATCGGCAGCCACATCGATGCTGCCGTCCCCGCCGAACTGAGCGGAGTCTACCGGGCCATACTGATCGGCGACTATTCCCGGGTGGACGATGTCACCCTTGAAAGTTTCAAGGGCAGCGGCACCCTCCATATTCTGTCGATCTCCGGCCTCCATATGACCGTGATCGGCACCCTGGTCTTCGCAAGCCTGTACTGGCTCTTCAGCCGCTTTGAAAAACTCCTCCTCCACTATCCGATACGTAAATGGGCAGGTCTCCCGTGCATCCCGGTGCTGCTCGGTTACGGCCTGCTGGCCGGGATGAATACTCCGGTGTTTAGAGCAGTTATCATGAGTTGTCTGGTTATCGTCGCCATCTGCACGAATCGCCGGAAATCTCCGTCCGCCCTTCTCGCCTGTGCGGCCCTGGTTATTCTCATCGTCGATCCCCTGCAGCTGTTCAATGCCTCGTTTCAACTGTCTTTTGTGGCGACGATGGCGATTCTGTTCCTTTTTCCGGTTTTAAAAAATCTCGTCCAGGCCGACGCCGCCGCTGGCCCCCCGACAGCCAGACAGCGTCTCGTCAATTGGCTGGTGGCCGGCCTTCTGGTCTCCGCCGTCGCGACCCTGGCCACCGTTCCCGTCACTCTTTACGCGTTCAACCGCTTTTCCCCGGTCGGCCTTCTTGCCAATCTCTTTGTGGAACCGCTCATCTGCCTGTGGAGCCTGCCGGCCGGCTTTCTCTCCATCCCCTTTCTTTTTCTGGAGCCGGAGATCAGCACCTGGCTGTTCCGAATCGGGGCGGTGGGCCTGTGGGTCGCGGTGCATGGTGTGACGTTTTTCTCGTCGCTGCCCCACTCCACCCTCTGGCTGCCCCCTCCGCCGATCTGGCTGATCGCGGTTTATTACGTCGGCCTCTTTGGCTGCACCCTGTGGGGGAAGCTGGCCAAGGTGTGGTCCTGGTCTTTTGCGGCGGTTCTGGCAGTTGGTCTGCTGCTGATGCTGTACCCGCCGGCCTTCCCGCGAAGAACCACCGTCGATTCCCTGCAGCTGTCCTTTCTCGATGTCGGCCAGGGCAGCACGACCCTGCTGGAATTTCCATCGGGTTTGACGGTGTTGATCGACGGCGGCGGCCCCTCCTCGGCGACGAGTTCGGTCGGCGAGCGAATAATCGCCCCGTATCTGTGGTATAAAGGCATCCAAAAACTCGACGCCGTGGTCATCACCCATCCCGATGCCGATCACTACAACGGGCTAGGCTTTATCCTCCGGCACTTCTCTCCGGGCAAGCTCTGGGTCAGGGATACCACCGGCCATGACGACAATTTCCGGCAACTCATCCGCCAGGCCGAGGAGGAGCGGATCGCGGTAATCATCCCGAAAGACGGGGAACGTCTTGACGGTGCGGCCACCTCCGACCGGCTTGAGTGTCTCACCAATATCTCCGCCGAGGCCGCTGCCACCGGCCCCCCGGAATCCCGCGATCTGGCCAACGCCGGCATCATCGTCAAGGCCTGCTCAGGACGGCGCTGCGCTCTCTTTCCCGGTGATATCGGCCGAACCCTCGAATATTCGCTGATCCGGCACGGCTACGACCTGAGCGCCGACATCCTGCTTGCCCCGCACCATGGTTCGCGCACCTCCAACTCACCGGAGTTCCTCGCCGCCGTTTCGCCGACGCTCATGGTGGTTTCGGCGGGGCGGACCGGTCGCGGCCATTTCCCCCACGGCGGTCTGGAAGATGACTGCCGGCGACTGGGTATCACCCTGCTGACCACTGCACGCCTGGGCACCCTCGAGGCCTCTGCCGCCCCGGAATACCAGCAGGTATTCGGTTATGCCCGGGAACGCGACAATCCGCTTTATCCCTTTCAGCCGGTGCTGGTCAGCGAAACGACGAAGACACGGCACGATCCATGACAACTCTTCGCCGCCGACAGCCCCTTTGAGTGATTACACCTCGGTAAAATCCGACGGAGCCTTCTTTAAGAATTTTAAGAATTTGGCTTTTTCCACCGCATTTGAGTAGGCGTCGTTGGGATCGATCATCTTCTTGTCGAGGAGATACAGAATGGCATCATCGAGGGTCTGCATCCCGAATTTTTTACCGGTCTGCATGGTTGAGAGAATCTGGAAGGTTTTACCCTCGCGAATGAGATTGCGGACAGCCGGCGTAGCAATGAGAATTTCCAGCGCCGCGCATCTGCCTTTGATATCGACACGTTTGAAGAGGGTTTGCGAAACAACC
>JBBRGP010000136.1:0-6927 GCA_038224105.1 Desulfobulbales bacterium
GGCCTCGGGTTCCGATGAGGCGGTCATCCTGACGCCGCCGGTGATTATGTCGCTGGAGGAATGTATCGCTTACATCAACGATGATGAGCTTGTCGAGGTAACACCGGCCTCGATCCGTCTGCGCAAGCGATCGGAGCCGAAACAAAAAGGATAAACTGTTATGCAGGAACTGATGATTTTTGCGGGAGCGGGGCTGCTCGGCCTCGCCACCTTCGGCTTTCTCGCCAAAAAGTTTGGCAGCAGCTGCACCCCCTGAGTCATGATCTACGGATCCATAGGGATGGGTCTTTTCAGCTACTGGCTGCTCAAGAGCGTTCTGTGAGCAGCCGCTTCTTCTCGTGCCGGGTCCAGGCGGGCTCGGCGCGAAGCTTGTTATCGGTTATTTTTTACTGAGGAAATAGTCGGCCAGGATTTTGGCATGATCGAAGACCAGGTGCGGCAGTGTTTTTTCGTTGAAAAGTTCGGCCCGCAGGGCGTCGTCGCCGGCCCGCGGCCGGCTGTCGGCCGTGGCGATAAACACGGTTGAGGCGGTATGCAGGCGCGAGTCGCGGCCGGGATCGGAATAGGTATGGAATTGGCGGAGGCCTTTGACCGCCAGGCCGGTTTCTTCGGTGGCCTCGCGGTACGCCGCCGTTTCAAATGACTCGCCGTAATCGACGAAGCCTCCGGGCAGCGCCCAGCCAAACGGAGGATTTTTTCTCTCGATCAGGACAATCCGGTCACCGACCTCGATGATGATGTCGACGGTCGGCACCGGGTTTCTGTACACCGTCACCTCACTCTGGCAGTGCGGACATTTCATGACATTTCCCCCTCCGGAGCGGTGACCAGCGCCCGGATCTCCGCCCAGTCAGCCACCGTCCGCAGGTTGTGGCGATTCCAGTTCCAGGGCTGGCTGAACACCAGCGGGGTGATTGCCTCCCGGGCCAGCTGCATGCAGGTCTCGGCCCGGTCATCGATGAAGTAGGTCAGGCCGTGCTCATGGATGTGGCGCACCTTGTCATTGTGATCGCCGGTCGCCACCACCCGGATCCTTTCCCTGGTCGGTCCGGCAAAGAATAGATCCAGCCAGTCGCATACCGGGGCCCTAAGGGGGCGAGCGGTGATAATGGTGACCGCGGCCATCCTGGTGAATCGTTCCAGGCTCTTGACCGCCCCCGGCATCGGTTGCAGCGCCGTGCCGATCGAGTCGGTGAGGATGTCAGTGAAAATCTTTTCGACCTGGTCGCGGGGGATATCGAGACAGTCTTCCAGCTCAAAGCTGGTTATGTTTTCCCGGGGGAACGGGCGATAGCCGTATTCCTGGCAGGCCAGACGGATAAAAGCCTCGGCGGTGTCGGCGATGACTCCGTCAAAGTCGAAACCTATTTTCTGAACAGGAATGGTGAAGGGCGGGCAGTTCACGGTCATGGGCGGAGATACCCCGCCTCAAGCTCTTGCACCTGGCGGCACATGCGACTGTTTTCCGGGGTTTGAAGGCCGTGGCGTATGGCCATGGCGACGACGGCGCCGTTAATGGCCTCGATTTCAGTCCGGCGCCGGATTCTTACATCCTGCAGCATCGAAGAGACATTATCGGCGGTCCTGTTGCAGACGATCCGGGTTGCCAGGTAGGGATCATCCATAATCTCGATGCCTTCCGCCTTGGCAATGCGCATCGCCTCCTCGACGGCGCTGCGCATCCGCTCGTCGATTCCCGGGATGGTGAGCAGTTCGCCGTTTTTGCAGCCAAGGGTGGCGGTCAGGGCATTGATCCCGACATTGATAAAAAGTTTGGCCCAGATCTTGGTAAGGATCTTGCCGGTGATCTCGGTCTGCAGGCCGCCGGCGGCGAAGACGATCCGGGTTTTTTCGAGGAGCTGCGCCTGGTGCAGCTTGGGTGAGTCGAGGAATCCGAGGGAGGTTGTTCCGCTGCCGGCATGGCGGACATGGCCGGGCTTAAGCAGGGTCGCGCCCTCGGTGGTGGTGCCGAAGGCTGCCGTGGCGAGGCCGAGCTGGTCGACCATGGCCAGATGGTTGATGCCGTTCTGGAGGAAGATCAGGAGGGTGTTTTCGGTCAGCAGCGGCCGGCAGAAAGCCAGGCTTGCCGGGACATCGTAGGATTTGACGCAGAGCAGCACCACATCCACCGGTTCGAGTCGCCTGGGGTCGGAAGTGGCGGCAACCGGGAAGATCCGGCTCTCTTCGCCGAGGGCATAGACGATACCCTGGCGGCAAAGAAGGGTGGCCCGCTCCTCGTTATGATCGAGAACAGTCAGTCGATCGCCAGTTCCCGCAAGACCTTTGGTGACAACGGAGCTGAGGAGGCAGCCAAGGGCGCCGGGACCCACCAGGAGAAAGTGCATTTTTTACCTATTTCCCTTATTTGCTCGGTATGGCCTGTTCCATTATGGCGGCATATTTATAACCCGCTCCGAAATCCTTGTCCGCCGCCAGCACCCCTTCCATGGTCACGACGGTATCAACCGCCACCGTTTCGCTGGTGGTGATCACCAGATCATGGGAATTCTGAAGTGGATTGCCGGTACCGTCCTGGACATGCAGCCAGTTTTTGCCCATGATGTTCGGACTGAATTTCACAACTTTTCCCTGGACCCGGATTTTCTTGCCGTTCAGCTCTTTGGCCTTGGTAAAGATTTCTTCGACGGTATAGCCGTTGTCGCCAGCAGCTTTAGTCACGGAAATCTCCTGGAGGGGGGCGACGGCCACCGAACTGCCGCCGGACTGGGCCGGGACATCGCTTGCGGCTGCGGTTTTTTGTTCAGCCGTGACCGCCGCGGTAAAGGAGTCTTCCTGCTTGGCCGGTCCGACAGCCTCACCGGCGCCTGGGGCCAAACCGGCGGAAAAGATGATCGAATCAAAAGTCTTGTTGAGGGTTTTGCTGGTGAAATTTTTCATGGCCATTCCCTCATAATAGCTGACCTCGGTGCCGGTTTTCACCGGAGTTTCGGGGATTGCCACCCAGGTCTGCCGGGAGCCATCCGAGACCAGCAGATAGGTATAGCCCGCGGCGTTCAAGGTCTCGACGACGGTACCGGTCTGCACCTTGGTCTCGGCGGATGCCTCTATCTTCGGCATGGCCGCCGGTTGCTCGGCAATGAAGGCGGGGCTGAGGGTGACGCCCGTGGCGATGAGAAAAATTGCAATTCGACGATTCATTATTCTGCTCCAAAAATTTTAACCCCGTTGATCGGGGTTGTTGTCCTTGCTGTGGTTCGGGGCAGGAGATGGGATTGCCATGGTTTCCTGCCGGTGCCCGAGTACACTAGTCATTTTCGATAAGAAAGGCAATATGCTCCATCAAGGCGCGCGTCCAGATGACATACCCGGCATCGGTGAGGTGCACCCCGTCCTCCTGAAAGAGTTGTTGTTCATCAACGACAAAGCGCCGGTGGATATCAAGAAAGCAGCAGCCGGTGCGCATGGTCAGCGCCTCGATATGGCTGTTGAGACTGGCCACGGTGTCATGAGGGAGGTGCGGCAGGGTCATGGGCAGGAGGCTGTTGACGAGGATCTCGGACGCCGGGTAGTCGTGGTTGAGCTGGATGAGGATTTTTTTCAGCAGGAGCAGATAATCGTCATTGCCGCTCAACAGATCATTGGTGCCGATCATGACCACAATCATTTCGGCGTGTGGTGTCCGGGTTTTAATGGTCGGCAGGGACGCGAGGAGATCGCCGGCGGTTGCCCCCGGAACGCCTAAATTCATCACCTTAAACGAGGACATGCGGGTCTGCCAATCGTGATCGGCGACCAGGGAATCACCAAGAAGGAGGATAGTCGTCATGTTTTTCCGTTACGCAGGTCTAAGTTATCGGTGGCTTGAGCCACTCAAGAAAAATTATCCGTAAGCTCCTAAAAAGCATGCCATTGCTCGAGGACAGAGCAGTGAATAGCCATCGGCGTCTCATCCACAACGATAGCATAAGACGGTGGTCGTGCCAAAGTTTTTTCTGTGGTCCACAGCAGGCGGATTTCCTGTCGGGATCGGTCTCAGCCGGCCGACTGAAGTACGGTGCAGGCGAAAGGGGGGATGGCAATCCGGGTTGTGGCCGGATCGTGCTTGGCCTCGCCAAGTGGCAGAAAATCGTTGGGAGAATCGGCGGTGGTATCGATGATCCGGTACCAGACCTTGCCTGCATCCGGCGGTTCCGCGGGCTCGAAATTGAGGGTCTGGCGGCGGTCGCCGTTCAGCATGACAAAGAAATCGCTGTGGTCGTCGCCAGGGCTCTCCGCCCGGAGCAAGAAGGCCAAACCATGGCAGTCCGGCGCCCAGTTTTGCTGGTTCCGGTTGAGGTATTGCCAGGATATCTCCGGCCCTTCCCCCTGCGGAGCCGCCGGGACCACAGGCCGGAAAAAATCCTCCCGGCGAAAGATCTTGTGCTTTTTCCGCAGGGCGAGGCACCCTTTGAAAAAGTGAAAAAAACCCTGGTTGGTGTGGAGCAGGGACCAGTCCAGCCAGCTTATCCGGTTGTCCTGACACCAGGCGTTGTTATTGCCCTTCTGACTGCGGCCGAATTCGTCGCCGGCGACGACCATCGGCACGCCTTGGGAAAGAAAGAGGAGTACCAAAAAGGTCTTCATGCGGCGCAGGCGAAGCTCAACTATGTCCCGGCGCTCGCAGTCACCCTCCTCGCCGCTGTTCCAGCTGAGGTTGTGCTTTTCCCCATCCCGGTTTTCTTCGCCGTTCGTCCGGTTGTCTTTATGATCATAACTTACCAGGTCATGGAGGGTAAATCCGTCGTGACTGGTGATAAAATTTATCGAGCAGAGGGGGCCCCGGCCGCTCCGCTCATAAAGATCGGAGCTGCCGGCAATGCGGGTGGCTAGATGGGTGACGGTGTTGTCGTTGCCGAGCATGAAGGCCCGGACATCGTCCCGGAACCGACCGTTCCATTCGGTCCAGCGGGAGTCGGTGGAAAAGGAGCCGACCTGATACAGGCCTGCCGCATCCCAGGCCTCGGCAATCATTTTGGTGTCGCGGAGGACCGGATCCTCACCAATGACTTCGATCATGGGCGGGTTGGCGAGGACATTGCCCCGCTGGTCGCGACCGAGGATGGCGGCGAGATCGAAGCGGAAGCCGTCGATATGCATCTCGGTCACCCAGTAGCGCAACGATTCCAGGATGAGATTGCGGACCACCGGGTGGTTGCAGTTCATGGTATTGCCGCACCCGGAAAAATTGAGATAGTCGTGCTCGGCCCCGAGGAGATAGTAGATCGGATTGACGATCCCCCTGAAGCTGCTGGTCGTACCCTGATAGCCGCCCTCACCGGTATGGTTGAAAACCATGTCGAGATAGACCTCGATTCCAGCCCGGTGCAGGGCCTGGACCATCGCTTTGAATTCATTGACGGCGCAAGCCGGATCTTTGGCGTAGCCGGATTTGATGGCGAAAAAGGAGACCGGGTTGTAGCCCCAGAAATTTTTCAGCCGTTCTCCGGTATTGGGATGGGTGAAGACTACGTCGTTTTCATCGAACTCGGTAACCGGCATGAGTTCGATGGCGGTCACCCCGAGATTTTTAAGATACGGGATTTTATCGATAATCGCCAGGTAGGTGCCGGGTGCCGAGCTGGCGGCACTGGGATCGTTGGTATATCCCCGGACATGGAGTTCGTAGATGACGGTTTCCGACAAGGGAGTTTTCGGAGGCCGGTCATCCTGCCAGTCGAAGTCATGGCGGATGACTCGGCAACAGGGTATTTTGCCGTACTTGGTCGGTTCCCCCCATTTTCTCGGGAGCAGCGCATGGCAGACCGGGTCGATGAGAATCTTCCGAAAATCATAGATCAGACCCGAGGCACTGCCGCCCGGCCGGCCGGCGAATCGGTAGCCGTAACTGAAATTCTGCTGATGGGTGAGAAGAAGGATGTGCCACATGTCGCCGGTCCGGTTTTCGTCGGGATCCATGGCAAATTCAAAGCGGCAGGGCCTTGCCACCCCCTCCGGCTGGTAATCGATGACCAGGGATACCTTTGTGGCGTGGCGGGCAAAGATCGAAAAATTGATGCCTTCCTCAAAGACGGTGACGCCCTCGGGCAGGGGGTAGCCTCTTTTCCTGTTACGCAGGTTTATTTTGTCGGACATGTTGATAACAGTTACTATTGATTTAAGGTGTCTTCATAAGCATGGAAATGACAAGCTGTTCGGATATGTTACCCCAGGTGATAAAATTAGTACCTGAGAAATTTCTCATCGGCCCGTTTTTCCCTCCCCGGGGGGTGGTGACCAGAGCAGTCGGTAAGGGGACATGCTCCGGAGAATTACCGGTGTCGGGAGCGGAAAACCGGCGATGAGCGGTGATGGACGAATCGGAGTTGCACACACAAAACGGAGGTGAACATGGGATTGTATCATAAACTGAAGATTGGTGACGAGGTTATCAGTCCTATCGATTGGGAAATGAATCCGGACATCTCTTTCGGCACCTTTGAATCCTGGGGCGGGCGGGAGAGGGTGCGCAACAACAAGGAATGCGTCTACTATTTTTTTGTCGATAACTGGGGCGACGAACCCAAGCTCTGCCTGATGGAAAGAGCGGTGAAACATGCGAGAATTATGGCGGAAATCATGGCTCCACCGGAAATTATCAAACGGTGTGTGAAGGAGCAGGGAACTTCGTCGATTTTCGAAAAAAGCTATACCATCGACGAGCCGATCAAGGAGTGGTTGATTGAGCACGTCCTCGACAAGTCTGGCGACTCGCCGCTGGTGGTGCCACGGCTGGAGAAGGTCCTGCGCGAGGACATGGGGCCGCAACTGCCGCTGGCAGCCAAGAGCCCGTTTGTCGGCGAGACCATCCAGCTGCCTGGGCAACCCGGGATCATCAACGACGACCAGCTCGCTGATTTGCTGCGGAAGTGGAACTTTTTCGATTCCGAGGTCAATCCACTCGGCAGGTTTGTCAATTCCCTGGTCGAA